>JASLBZ010000113.1 GCA_030146285.1 Neisseriaceae bacterium
TGCTGCTTGACGCAAAGTCTCTTCAGTACCTGCTTCGATTTCTTGCATCGAACGAATGGCTGTTTGATTGTGATTAAAACCAGCAAGTTTGTGCATAGGGTGCTCCTCAGTATGTTGGTAATCGTTTTGATATTCTCAAATCATATATAATACCAGTTTACAATACGTAACGCGCTAAATCTTCTTTTTCTGCTACATTTTGCAAACGTTCATCAACATATGCTGCATCAATGGTCACATTGGCCGTCTCAGATTGGAATGAAACTTCTTCCAATAATTTTTCCATAACCGTATGCAAGCGACGTGCACCAATGTTTTCTGTTTTTTCATTGACTTGGAATGCAATTTCAGCCAACCGGCCAATGCCTTCGTCTGTGAAATTCAAAACAGTGTCTTCTGTTGCCATCAATGCTGAGTACTGAGCCACCAAGCAAGCATCTGTTGAAGTCAAAATCTCTTTGAAATCACTCACGGTTAGGTTGTCTAATTCCACACGAATTGGGAAGCGACCTTGCAACTCAGGAATCAAATCAGATGGTTTGCTTAAGTGGAATGCACCAGAAGCAATAAACAAAATATGGTCGGTTTTAATCATGCCATATTTGGTCTGTACTGTTGTGCCTTCAACCAATGGCAATAAATCACGCTGTACACCTTGACGAGAAACATCAGCACCACCTTGACGGTTGCTGCTGCTAGCGACTTTGTCGATCTCATCCAAAAAGACAATGCCATTTTGCTCAACAGCTTTGACAGCCTGCTCGCGCAAGTCATCTTCGTTAACCAATTTGGCTGCTTCTTCATCCAAAATCAATTTAAACGCATTGTTAACTTTCATTTTTTGCGCTTTGGTTTTACCCTGACCCATGCCTGCAAACATGTCTTGCAACTGTTGGGTAAAGTCTTCCATTCCAGGAGGGCCCATAATGGCTGCACCTTGTGGATTCACTTGCGCTACTTCTATTTCAATTTCTTTGTCGTCTAATTGGCCTTCGCGCAACATTTTGCGGAATTTTTGACGGGTTGAGCTCTCTGGTTCAGCCTCTCTTGGCTCACCTTCAAAACCCACTTGACGTGCTGGTGGCAACAAAGCATCCAAAATGCGGTTTTCAGCAGCTTCGTGTGCACGGTCTTTATTCTGGTTAATGGCTTGCTCACGCACAGATTTAATTGCATTTTCCATCAAATCACGAATGATGCTGTCCACATCACGACCAACATAGCCTACTTCCGTGAACTTGGTGGCTTCAACCTTGATAAAAGGTGCATTGGCCAAACGCGCCAAACGTCGTGCAATTTCCGTTTTACCTACACCAGTGGGGCCAATCATTAAGATATTTTTTGGCACGATTTCACTGCGAAGTGGCTCTGCAACTTGGCTGCGGCGGTAGCGGTTACGCAGGGCAACGGCTACTGATTTTTTGGCATTGTGCTGTCCAATAATATGCTTATCTAGCTCATGGACGATTTCTTTTGGGGTCATGACTAAAGTACTCATGGCAATCCTTATCTATTTTATGTATATCGGCACACTCGCATGTGCCTTATTATTATTCTTGTTCTTGTTGACCCAAAACTTCGATGGTGTGGTTTTGGTTGGTATAAATGCAGATGTCGCCTGCAATTTCCAAAGATTTTTTCACCACAACTTCAGGTGCTAAATCAGTATTGTTCATTAAGGCACGTGCTGCAGATTCGGCAAAAGCACCACCAGAACCAATGGCAGCAATGCTTTGCTCAGGTTCCAATACATCACCGTTACCGGTAATAATCAAGGTGTGCTCTTTGTCTGCCACAATCAGCATCGCTTCTAAACGACGCAGTGCGCGGTCTGTACGCCATTCTTTTGCCAACTCAATGGCTGAAACCAATAGTTTCCCTTGGTGTTTTTGCAATTTACTTTCAAACAACTCAATCAAGGTAAATGCATCCGCCGTACCACCAGCAAATCCTGCTAACACCTTGTCTTGATACAGTTTGCGTACTTTACGTGCCGTTGCTTTAATAATGGTGTTACCCAAAGTAACCTGACCATCGCCACCAATAGCGACATGCTCGCCACGGCGTACTGAGACAATTGTTGTGCCGTCATACTGTTGCATAAAAACTCCTGTGGATTCTGCGCTCTTTACTCAAAAGCCGATTTTGTGTTCGTTATCCCATTACATAGTGTCATGGCAAGCATTTTTCAAGTCATGAACGAATATTTTGCTTATTTATGAATAATTCATATACTATAAAAAGATTGCTTGTATCCATCCTTAGCGTGGCTAGCTTTTTGCATTACAATAGCCTTATTTTGTAGTTACTAAAGAATTCACACACATGTCTGATTTAAACACACCCACACCACCACCAATCATGTCTGATTCGACCTTAAACCTAGGTCTTTATGCTGAGAAAGCATATTTAGAATATGCAATGAGCGTGGTGAAAGGCCGAGCATTACCAGAAGTTTCTGATGGTCAAAAACCAGTACAACGTCGTATCCTTTATGCAATGCGTGACATGGGACTGGTTGCTGGTGCCAAACCGGTGAAATCAGCGCGTGTGGTCGGTGAAATTTTGGGTAAATACCACCCCCATGGTGATGCTTCAGCTTATGAAGCCATGGTGCGTATGGCTCAAGACTTTACTTTGCGCTATCCATTGATTGATGGCATTGGCAACTTTGGCTCACGCGATGGCGATGGTGCAGCTGCCATGCGTTACACAGAAGCACGCTTAACCCCGATTGCCAGTTTGTTGTTGTCCGAAATTGACATGGGAACCGTGGATTTTCGCCCGAACTACGACGGTGTATTTGAAGAGCCTGTTAGCTTACCTGCCCGCTTACCTATGGTTTTATTGAATGGTGCATCAGGCATTGCCGTGGGCATGGCAACAGAAATTCCTTCACACAACCTCACGGAAGTAACTCAGGCTGCCATTGCTTTATTGAAAAAGCCCAGCCTAGAAGTAAGCGACTTGGTTGAGCACATACAAGGTCCTGATTTTGCCGGTGGCGCACAAATCATCACGCCAAAACAAGACATCTTAAGCATTTACCAAAGTGGTCGTGGTAGCGTGCGCGTTCGTGCCCGTTATGAAATTGAAAAATTGGCACGTGGGCAATGGCGTGTGATTGTGTCGCAATTGCCACCGAACACCAGCACTCAAAAAATACTGGCTGAAATCGAAGAACAAACCAATCCAAAACCCAAAGCTGGTAAAAAAAGCCTAACCAAAGAACAACAAAACCTCAAAGATTTATTGCTATCCCTTTTGGACAGAGTCCGAGACGAATCGGATAACCAAAACCCTGTGCGTATTGTATTTGAACCCAAATCCAGTCGCATTGACCCCAAAGAATTCATGAACACCTTGATGGCGCAAACAGGCCTTGAAGGCAATACGTCCATGAACTTAGTGATGATGGGCATGGACAATCGCCCAGCTCAAAAAGATTTAAAGAGTATTTTAAGCGAGTGGCTAAGCTATCGCGTGAGCACTGTGACTCGCCGTTTGCAACACCGTTTAGACCAAGTTAATCGCCGCATTCATATTCTAGATGGGCGCATGATTGCCTTTTTGCACATTGATGAAGTCATTCGTGTGATTCGTGAAGCAGACGAGCCAAAACCTGAGTTAATGACAGCTTTTAACCTTAGCGAAATCCAAGCAGAAGATATTTTGGAAATTCGCTTGCGTCAATTGGCCCGCTTAGAAGGCTTTAAACTAGAACAAGAGCTTGCCAAACTACAAGAAGAACGTGCGAAGCTTGAACATGTATTGGATGATGACAAAGCAAAACAAAGACTGATTATCAAAGAGATGCAAGAAGATTGCAAAACCTATGGTGATGAGCGTCGCACCATCATTGAAGAGGCTGATCGTTCAACGTTAACACAGACCACATCAGATGAGCCCATTACCTTAATTTTGTCGCAAAAAGGTTGGTTGCGCTCTCGCAGTGGACACAATTTGGATTTAAGCCAAACCACATTTAAAGAAGGCGATGCTCTGGCACAAGTGATTGAAGGTCGAACGATTTGGCCTGTGATTGTGATTGATACGCAAGGCCGTGTTTACAACATTGACGCCGCCGAAGTACCAAGCGGTCGCAGTGATGGCGCACCCGTGAGTTCATTGGTTGAATTGCAAGCAGGTGATCAAGTTGCTTATGTGATTACAGGTTTGGCCGACGAACATTTTGTTTTTGCTCATAGTGGTGCTTATGGCTTTATTGCAAAATTGCAATCCTTACTGACCCGCCAAAAAGCAGGCAAGGCGTTTATCAGCTTAGAAGACAAAGAAACATTGCTGCCACCACTGCACCTAACAGCCCAACAATATGAATCAGCTAACTTGGTTTTGGCAAGCAATGAAAACCGTGTATTGGCTTACCCTGTGAATGAATTAAAAATCGCAGCCAAAGGCCGTGGATTGCAATTGATCTCCATCCAAGACACAGAACAATTGGCCTTCATGCTCATTGCCGATACCGAACATTTTCTCATTGAAAGTTGTGGCAAACGAGGTGCGGAATATTCAGAATCCATTCGCATCATTGATGTATTAAACAAACGGGCTCGTCGTGGCAAGATTTTTGCCAGCAACAATGAATTGCTGGCGCTCAAAAGCCCCAATTGAGGACAACCACCATTAATGACGCTACCTACTAACGATGTTAATGCGCCGCTGTTGCGCGTACCGAATCTGGTCAATACCTCTCGGTTTGCCGTTTTGCTATCGCTCATTGCGTATCAATTGGTACTGGGTGCCGCCGTTCACAAAAACTTAATCTCATCAAGTTTTTACCTGTGGGCAGGTGCTTATTTTATCATTGTGATTATTGCCTTATTAGCACCTAGCAATCATCCACGTATCCGCGCATTACAACCCGTTAGTGGCATCATCGATATTGTGATGATGGCCATTTTGATGTATCTGTCTGGTGGCATTCAATCTGGCTTTGGTATCTTAATATTGCCCTTTGTCGCCACCGCTTGCTTGATGAGTTCAGGCCGCTATGCTATTACCTATGCGGCCTTTACCACCATCATTATTTTCTTCTTTGCTTTTTTAAGCATGAAAACCAATGTTGCTCGATTCAGCCCCGATGAGACCACTGAAACCTATGTTATCTTCAACGCAGGCTTACTTTCTGGCGCTGCTTTTTTGGTTGCATGGTTAACCTCATTTGCCACCAAACACATCCAATCTGCCACCACCACCATTTACAAACACCAAGAGCAAATTATCCGTTTAAGCCAATTAAACAGCTTGGTTTTGAATCGGGTACAAGAAGCCGTTGTGGTGATTGATATTCAGCATAAAATCTTATTGCACAATGCCCAGGCCACCATTTACTTTCCCCCTGCTTTATTTGTACAGCAAAATCAGCAACGTATTTTTGAACCCATCTTAAGAAAATGGCTGCTTAACAGTGAAAGCAGCTTTGAATTCATTGGTGAAATCAATATGTTGCCTGTTCGCATTCGAGCCGTCTCAATGGACGACATTAACCCGCCCATTCTCATGCTGTTCATTCGCTCTGAAGATGACATCAATCAAGAGTCACAAGCCGATAAGCTCGCTTCTTTAGGGCAATTAACAGCCAATATCGCCCATGAGATTCGCAATCCTCTGTCTGCCATTCGCCATGCCAATGAATTGCTGTTTGAACACACCAGCGACCCCTTCACACAAAAACTAGAGAGCATGATCAATAACAATGTTGAAAGAATAGATAAGCTCTTAGAAGAGGTTTTGGCCATTAACAAGCGCAGCGACCCAGAAGCCCAATATATTAATTTAAAAATATTCTTACCAAAATTTTTACAAGATATTTACTTAGCAACCCCTGCAGCACAAGGCAACATTGAGTTACAGTTTTTCACCAAATCGCACACCATTTGGTTTGATGAAGACCATTTACAACAGATTTTATGGAATTTGGTCAATAATGCCTGGAGACATAGCCAAAAAAATGCCAATGCCATTAAGATATACATACGCCCCAGTGGTTTTCCCAATAAATTGCTAATCCATGTCATTGATAACGGTGAAGGCATGTCGCTTGAGACGTACAGAAAACTGTTCGAGCCATTCTTCACAACGGTCAGCCATGGCACTGGATTGGGGTTATTTATCGCCCATGAGCTCGCATTGTCTAACCAAGCCACTTTGCAATATTTATTGGATGACAAAGTCTTTGAACTAATTTTGCCAAGAGATGAACATGACTAAACCGCCAGTACTGCCCATTTTAATCATTGATGATGAAGCCGATTTGCGAGATTTGATTGAAATTACCCTGCAAAAAATGGGCTTAAAAACAGACACGGCAGAAGGCGTGGTAAATGCAAAGGCAAAATTGGATAAAAATCCTTATTCCTTGGTATTAACAGACATGCGCATGCCTGACGGCTCTGGACTCGAGGTGGTGGAATACATTACCGCCAAGTCATTGGATATTCCGATTGCCGTGATTACGGCTTATGGCAATGCTGACCATGCAGTCAAAGCCATTAAGGCAGGTGCTTTTGACTACATTCAAAAACCCATTACCTTGGCTCATTTGCGTAGCCTCGTGAAATCCGCAGTGCGAGTTCAAGATGCGCCAGAAGTACAAGCGAGCCCTGTGACTTTAAATACGCCATCAACCAACACAGAACCTCAAAGCAAAGCATCCTCTTCTAATGCTTCCGCTTCAAAGCGACCACAGCGATTAATGGGGCAATCGGCGCCCATGTTAGAAGTGCATGAATTAATTCAAAAACTCGCCCAAGTCCATGTACCGGTTTACATTACTGGCGAATCAGGCACGGGTAAAGAACAAGCAGCTCGCAGCATTCACGAAGCTTCAGACCGAGCCAAACAAGCATTTGTGGCAGTGAACTGTGGCGCGATCCCAGAAAACCTCATGGAAAGTGAATTTTTTGGCTATCGCAAAGGCAGCTTTACAGGTGCAGACACAGACCGAACTGGCTTTTTTCAAGAAGCAGATCACGGTACATTGTTCTTAGATGAAGTCGCTGATTTGCCATTGAGCATGCAGGTCAAACTGTTGCGGGCCATTCAAGAAAAAGCGGTACGCCGCATCGGTGACAGCAAAGAGGTTGCTGTTGATGTGCGTTTGGTGTGTGCTACCCACAAAGATTTAACCCAAGAAGTGGCTGAAGGTCGCTTTCGACAAGACTTATTTTATCGATTGAATGTGGTTAGCATCAACATGCCACCACTGCGAGAAATGCAAGAAGACTTGCCATTGCTGGTCAAAGCATTATTAAACAAAATCAGCCAAGGTCGTCCCTACCAATTTAGCAGTGATGCCAAAAAAGCATTGGTTCATTACAGCTATCCTGGCAATTTTCGTGAATTAGAAAACATTCTAGAGCGTGCAACTGCCTTGTGTAGCAATGGTGTGATTCACCTGGATGATTTGCACATCCATGATGCTGACTTTCATGGCATCGACTCCACCACAGCATCCCATTTGGCAACCGTCACGGAAAAGCTGCCATTTGCTTTGGGTGAGGTGTCACTGCAAACTTATTTGGATACCATTGAAAAAAATGTCATCTTAAGTGCCTTACAAGAAACCCGTTATAACCGCACCCAAGCCGCCAAATTATTGGGCATTAGTTTCCGCTCCATGCGCTATCGTTTAAGCCGTTTGGAAATTGAATAATCTTTGCCACAGAGCCATTGCATGAAACCATCACCGCTACTGGACACCAGCATTACCATTGAAACACCTGAGGCCATTGACATCACACTGCATCCTGCTAGTGCGTATGCCCGCTCTCAGGCGTTTCTCATTGATTTTTTAATTCGGGTGGTGTGGTTGGGTGTTTCTAGCATGGCTGCTTATATGATTTTTTCTCCCAGCATTCTCGAAGCTTTATTGCTTTTGAATATTTTCTTTACATTCTGGTTGTATTTTGTTGTTTTTGAGGTTTACAACAAAGGGCAAACACCCGGTAAAAAAAGTGCGGGCATTAAGGTTGTTGCTGACAACGGTGCACCCATTACTTGGTCGGCATCGTTGTTGCGCAATTTATTGCGCATGATTGACGGGCTGCCTATTTTTTACGCCATCGGAATCAGCAGCATCTTGCTTTCTAACAAAGCACAGCGTTTAGGGGATATGCTTTCAGGCAGCTTGGTGGTATACCTACCCGAAAAAGAAAACCGAAAAAAACAAATCAAACGACTTCAAAACATCGAGGCCATTGCACTGCCTGTGCATTTGAGCTTACTCGAACAACAAGCCATTGTAGACTTTGCCAATCGGTGCGCAACACTTTCTAGCGCTCGCCAAGATGAAGTGGCTGAGATTTTGGTTGATGCTTTGCAATTGCAAAGCTACCACCCTAGCAAAACCATTTTGGGTTTGGCCAAAACCATTGTTGGCCAAGACAAAGAGGCGAGCCAATGAAACAAAGCCTATTTGAAGCCCAATACTCACCCTTTTGGCAAAAATTTGATGCTTGCATACGCCTGCTTGAGACCAAACCCAAAAATGTGTCGATGCAAGAACGTTTAGAATTTACCGAGAATTACCGCTTATTGTGCCAGCATCTGGCCTTGTCGCAATCTCGTGCTTACTCTTTGGATTTAACCGAATATTTACAGCAATTGTCTGAGCGCAGCTACGCCCTTTTGTACCAAAATAAACCCCATTTAATCCAACAATTGCTGGATTTTGTTTTTCAACATTTCCCTCAAGTGCTGTCAGACAACAAACGCTGGATTTATGCTGGACATGCTTTGTTTTATATCCCTTTTCTTGTTTTTTTTATCGCCGTTTGGATCAATCCAGCATGGCTGCCGCTACTGGGGGACGAAGAAGCAGGCCCCAATGCGGTCAGCTCTTTTCAAAGCATGATGAGCGATTACCAAACCGGCAACAACAGGGATTTATCCACCAATTTTTACATGTTCGCTTTTTATGTGTTTAACAATATTGGTATTGCTTTTAAAACCTTTATTAGCGGTTTGATTTTGGGTATTGGGACTTTGTACATCAGTGTTAGCAATGGCTTATCCATTGGTGGCGTCATGGCTTACATCAGCCACAATCCGGTTGCACCTACTTTTTTCTCCTTTGTGATTGGTCATGGTGCATTTGAATTAACTGCCATTACTTTAGCCGCTTCAGGCGGCCTAAAATTGGGTTATGCGCTGTTTTTCCCAAAAGGATTAAGCCGTAAGGACGCCATGAAAAAACATGGCAAAGTCGCAGCCCAAATGATGGGAGCTGCCTTTATCATGATGTTTATTGCTGCCATTATCGAGGGTTTTTGGTCACCGGTGACGTCCATTCCCATGTGGATTAAATACGTGGTAGGCACTTGCCTGTGGATTGGGGTTTATGTGTATTTGTTCAGCGCCATTAAAAGGGAGAACACAACATGATGCCCCAATCGCGCTTAAAAAATCGCAGCCGCAGTCACTGGGAAGCCTTGGACTTGGGCAATAAAATTTACATCAACCAAGCAAAACGCCTCAGCTTACTGTGGTTTGCTTTGTCTTTGCCTGTTTTTCTGCTCATCTCATTTTTATTGTGGCGCCAGCCTTTTTGGGCGGCTGTGGTCTTGTGGTGGACGAAACCGATGTATGAGGGTGCGATTTTAAACGTCATCTCCAATGGTGTTTTTGGCAATACCCAATCTTTCTCACAAGATTACCGCCAAGGTTTGCGCCTCATGTTCAGGTCAAACATCATCAAAGATTTGAGCATTAACCGTCTCAATAGCAAACGCAGTTTGCTGCTGCCCATTACCGTATTGGAAAAATTACAAGGCAAAAACAACCGCCACCGTTGCCGAGAAATTAGCCAGCAAATCGGCAGCAAAGGGACATGGCTAAGCTTTTTTGGCATTCACTTTGAAATGATTCTAACTTATGGGCTGCTGTTTTTAATCGTCTGGTTCACCCTGCCCAATCCACTTTTGGATGCGGGTGGTTCTTTGCTGTATTACTACCAAAGCTTGGTGAATTTTCAATATGTACAAGACTGGTTTGGCTCGCTTGATTTGTTTTTTCACTTTAGCAATCTGTTGTATTTTGCCATCTTGTGTTTTTGGGGCCCGATTTATGTTTGCTGTGGTTTTAGCTTGTATTTGCAAGCGCGCACCCGCTCAGAAGCTTGGGATTTAAAACTGGCCTTTCAAAACATCGGCAAACGTTTGGGCCAATCCGCGCTGATGCTTTTGTGCGCGGCGGTATTTTTCACCAGCACATCCAGCACACCAGCCTTTGCCCAAGACAGTTCAAGTACATTAAGCCAACAACAGCAAGCGATGCAGCAAGACCCGTTTATGAAGTTGGAGCGCGTCCCTACGACCAAAGAAACAACCAAACCGCCATTACCGAACACCTCAGTGACACCATTGCCATTTGCCAGTC
>JASLBZ010000069.1 GCA_030146285.1 Neisseriaceae bacterium
AAAAAGTATATTGAAAATACAAAACGTTTAAGTTTACATCAATGGATTCAATCGCTAAACCATTTGCTCGTACCATTTGAAGATGAAGCCCTTTTTGGCAATATCAATGATGCCACAACCCTTAGCGAATTTGAACAAACCATAAAGGCCGTATCATGCTAGATTTCTACGATGCATTACAAACCCTATTGCGCTCTACCCCTGTCACCGACATCAATGTACAAGTGCCTTTATTGCAAAGCTATGGTCGAATTTTATCGCGCGACATCCATGTCAAAATCGCTGCGCCTGTTTTCGATAACAGTGCTATGGATGGCTATGCCATTAGCGGGATTCACCAAGAAAAATGGACATTAAAAGGTATTATTGCTGCTGGAGATGATGACCAAGCAGAAGCCTTGTCTCATGGAGAGTGCATGCGTATCTTTACTGGCGCACCTATCCCACAAGGCACCGATGCTGTTATTGCCCAAGAAGATGTTATTACCTCAAAAACAGGCTCAATCAGCACAGACGCCACCTTAAGAAAAGGACAGCATATTCGCCGTCAAGGTGAAGAGTTGCAAGAAGGCCATTTGTTGATTGGTGCTCACACCCATTTAAATGCGGCGCACATTGCACTGCTGGCAAGCCAAGGTTATACCGAGGTTTCTTGCTTTAAAGAATTAACAACCGTTATCTTTTCTAGTGGCAATGAAATTACCGAACCCGGAGATAAATTATCGGCTGGTGGTATTTATGATGCCAACCGTTATTTTTTATTAACTGCTTTACAAAAGCTGCCTGTACGCATTATTGATGGCGGTATTTTACCAGACAGCCCGATTCAAGTGCGTGATGCGCTTTATACTGCTGCGACCCAATACGATATTATTATCTGTTCAGGTGGCGCGTCTGTCGGTGATAAAGACTATTTAAAAGATGCGCTGGATGAATTGGGCCAATTGCAAAACTGGAAGGTTTCCATGAAGCCAGGCAAGCCTTTTGCTTGGGGTAAATGTTTAAACAGCCATGTGTTCTTATTGCCAGGCAACCCCGTGGCCAGTTTTGTGACATACCATTTGCTGGCAAAACCTGCGATTAAACTCATGAGTGGCATGTGTATGGATCACGCCAAACCCCAATCCATTAAAATTCCAGTCAAACACAGCATTGACAATAAGGGAGATCGTCGCCACTTTATGCGAGCGACATTAATCAACCAAGATGGTGTAAGCTATGCAAGCATTCACAGTATGCAAGGCTCTCATATGTTAAGTGCTTGTGCAAATGCACAATTGTTATTGGATATGCCAGCGCACACAACATGTTTAGAAAATCAAATGGCAACAGCTTATTTAATTGATTAAAAGAGGACAGTATGGAAACAGTTAAAATTGGTTTGGTTTCAGTCAGTGATCGGGCTTTTAATGGTACTTATGAAGACAAAGGTTTACCGGCCTTAAAAGAATGGTTAGACGACGCGTTAAAAAACCCCATTGAATATATTGAGCATTTGATTCCTGATGAACAAGACTTGATTGAGAAAACCTTATTGGATTTGGTTGATGTGCAACAGTGCCATATGATTTTAACCACAGGTGGCACGGGGCCTTTTCCAAGAGATGTAACTCCAGATGCCACCATGGCAATTGCAGATCGTGTGATTCCTGGTTTTGGTGAGCAAATGCGTCAAATCAGCTTGAATTTTGTTCCTACCGCCATTTTGTCACGCCAAGTTGGGGTATTGCGAAAAAGTTGTTTGATTTTGAATCTACCGGGCCGACCTAAAGCGATTAAAGAAACTTTAGGTGGTGTGCGCGATGCGAATAACCAAGTGCTTGTGCATGGTATTTTTGCTTCCGTACCTCTTTGTATTGATGCGGTAAGTGGTCCTTATATTGAAACGAACCATGGCATTTCGGAAACTTTCCGCCCCAAACAACATTAATCATGAAATAACAAAATTATTTAGGAAAGCCGCATGAAAACTTCAGCACGTAACCAATTTTCTGGCAAAGTGAAAGCCATTTACGCTGGCACAACCAATGACGAAATCGTGGTTGATATCGGCCAAGACTTAGAAGTAATTGCCACCATTACCCGTGGCAGCACCAAGCGTTTAGGCCTAGCCGTAAGCAAAGAAGTTATCGCCTTAATCAAAGCACCTTGGATTATTTTGGCAGATGCAAGCGATGATTATGAATTTTCAACTTGCAATAACTTCGCTTCAGAAATTACGGCCATTATCAAAGGCTCAGTAAACAGCGAAATTTATTTAAAAACTCAAGGCAATATGGAACTGGTTAGCATTGTAACCAATGAGAGCGTTGCGAACTTACAACTTGAAGTGGGTAAAAAAGTGAAGGCCTTATTTAAAGCACCACATGTGATTTTAGCCACCAAAAAAGCTTCAGTTTGATGCATAAAACAGGGCCAATAGATGTTTCCTTGGCCCTGTTTTTATTTAAATTCATTTTTTTGTTATCTTTTTTCAATTTCAAATCATTCAATAAGTATCTCTTAATGAATGTACAAACCGGATTACTGACTCTTGCCAATTCTAGCATCCTGTCCAGAACCCATTGACCTTATATCCTAATCGTCCAAAAATTAACCGCCTGTTTTGGCCATGATTCGAATGACTTTTTCTGGTGACTCGTTAAACTCGTGTTTCTCTGGTTTTAGGTTAATGGCTTCAACAATGGCAGCCTTAAGTTCATCATCGGTGCAGCCTGCTCTTAACATCGGTTTTAAAGCATAATTGTGCTCATGCCCTAGGCAAGTATAGATGGTTCCGTCAGCCGATAAGCGAACCCTGTTACAGGTTCCACAAAAGTGCTGTGACATGGGGGTAATCAAACCCAATTTAAATTGATTGTCTTGCGCACGCCAATAACGTGCCGGTCCATTGCCAAAAACAGCATCGGTTTTGATTAAGCCATATTTTTGGGTTAAATTTTCTAAGATACCATCCAGTTCTACAGCTTGGAATTTACGGCCCGTATCGCCCATCGGCATCACTTCAATCAGACTTAAGATAAATTGATTTTCAATACAAAACTCAATCATGGGCTCAATGTCTTCTAAATTAATGTCTCGCAGCGGTACCATATTGATTTTGATTTGTTTGAAGCCAAATTGCTTGGCCTGCTTCAGACCGCGAATAACAGTATCCAAACTGTCTTTGCCGGTAATCGTTTGTACACATTGCTGGCGTAAAGAATCCAAACTCACATTAATGCGATTCAAACCTGCATTAAACAAAGGCTGAGCATAGCGTTCTAATTGCGTACCATTGGTGGTTAAGGACAAATCTTCAATAGAATCGATTTGAGCCATGCGCGCGATAAAGTCAACGATACCACTTCTGAGCAATGGCTCGCCACCAGTAATTCGAAATTTATTGGTGCCCAATTAGGAAAAAGCTTGCACAACACGGTAGATTTCATCATAGCTTAACCAATTAGCCGATTTCTCAAAGGCTTTGAAACCTTCAGGAATACAATAAGTACAGCGCAAGTCGCACCGGTCAGTCACAGAAATTCTGACATAATCTATGCTGCGACCATAATGATCAATTAGTTTCATCGTGCAGCTCTTTTGACAAAAAGATGGAATAAGCCATTATAGAAGTATTAGACAATAAAAAAACCTCACTAAAGTAACCACTTTGACCTAGTCAAAAGGCGTAGAAGCTTAAGATACTTTTTGTAAACTGCCTGCAGCCATTCTCCAAACCTCAGCATCAAATGCCTTAATATCGTCAGCATCGTGGGTCGCAATAATAAATGGAATACGCTCTTCATTCAGTAAAGCGCACACCTCGTTGCGCATTTCATCTCGCAGCTCAGGATTCAATGCTGAAAAAGGCTCATCCAAAAGCAATACTTTGGGCTCACTAGCCAAGGCGCGAGCCAAAGCCACTCGCTGCCTTTGGCCCCCCGAGATTTGACAAGGATAATGTTTTGCGAGCTGGGTAATTCCCATTTTATCCAACCAAAACTCAGCCATGACACTGGCTGTAGCTCGACTTGGCCGCAGCCAAGATTTATTAATACCCACAGCGATATTCTGTGCCACGGTTAAATGAGGAAACAAAGCATAATCTTGGAACAAGTAAGAAACTTTTCGTTTTTGAATCGATAAAGACCTAGGCGGCGAATCTGAGAAAAGGGTTTTGTCGTTAATAATAATCTGCCCTTGATCTGGCTTAATGAAACCACTGATGCTTTTTAAAAATAAACTCTTACCAGAACCAGATTCACCAATAATTGCCACTGATTTGGCATGGCTTTTTAAAGAGGCATTGAGCAAAAATCCGACTTGATTGTCCAAGACAAAATTTTTATATATGCTCACATCAAACATTGTATTACCCCCCCATTCTGTCTTTTTGTTTGCGATTTAAAAAATTAACACTCACCAAAATACAGATGCTGACCACCGAAATAATCATGACCAAATACTGTGCTAAATCATCTTGTCCTGCTTGAACAGCTTCCCAGATGGCAATAGAAAGCGTTTGGGTCTTGCCTTCAATGCTGCCTGCAATCATCAGCGTTGCACCGAATTCACCTAAACTTCTGGCAAACCCCAATAAAGCACCTGCTAAAATGGCTCGCCAAGCCAAAGGCAAACTCACAATACAAAAAACGGCCCAGTTGCTTAAGCCCAATCCTTTGGCTGCTTGTTCAAAATCAGAATTAACACTTTCAAAAGCGGTATATGCCGGCTTAAAAACCAAGGGAAATGAGACAATGGCAGCGGCTAAAATGGCACCATTTAAAGTGAAGACAAATGAAAAGTGAAAAGTGGACTTTAACCACTGTCCTAAAACGCTGTTGCTGCCAAATGCAATCAGCAAATAATAACCAATCACGGTTGGCGGCAGAATCATGGGCATGGTAAACAGGGTATCAATCACAATTTTGATATTGCTTTTCATTCGGGACAATAAAAATCCAAAACCAATCCCAAACAACAAGGTAATTAAGGTTGCCCAAAAGGCAACCTTAAGTGACAGTAGCAAAGCGACTGTAATTGGGCTCATGTATTGACCTTACTTTGCGGATTCAAAACCATATTTCTTCAAAATCGCTTGACCTGTTGAACCTTTTACAAATGCAATGAAATTGCTAGCGGCTTTGGCATTGTCGCTGCTTTTGGTGATACCAATCGGATAAACAATGGGATTGACTGTCGGAATTTGTGCATCAATTTTTACTTTGTTTTTAAATTGAAAAGCATCTGTTTGATAAACCAAACCTGCATCCACTTCACCGCGAGCAACGTAATCAACGGCTTGGCGCACATTTTGTGTGTAAATAATTTTAGGCTCTAGGGTTTTCCAAAGATTGGCTTTTTCCATGGCAGCTTTGGTATAGCGCCCTGCAGGAACGGTTTCTGGTTTACCGACCGCAATTTTTTCAACATGACTGGATTTTAAGTCAGCCAAACTTTTCAGTTTTTTATTTGACGCAATTGGCTCAATCAAAACGAGTTTGTTCACCACAAAATTATGAATGCTTTTTTCATCCATTAATTTGAATTTTTTGGCATCATCCATTGTTTCTTGGTCTGCTGAAGCAAATACATCCACAGGTGCACCATTTTTCATTTGCTGCATCAAGACACCTGAAGCGGCAAAGTTAAAATCAACTTTATCTTGTGGGTTTGCTTTCTCGTAAGCAGCTCCAACCTCTTTAAAAGCATTGGTTAAACTTGCTGCAGCTGAAACAGTAATGTTCTTTGCAAAACTGGCCGATGATGTTGCCAATAGCAGTGACATTAATATTGTTGATTTAATTGTCATTCCAATAACCGCCCTATTCAAAGTCAAAAGAGAAAATGATGATTATAAGTACTCAGACTGGGTTAGTCTGCTACCAACAATGCTTATTCTTATAATCCCAAATAACTATAACAAATCGAACTTTTAAATGCCATTCAAATATAAAATAAGATTTTATGTCTTTTGATTATTGACTACACAATATCAATTGTAAGGCAATTAAACATCATTGAAGCCCATTAAATGGCTGATGAAATAATTTTTAGCCATCAAAAATGGTGCCATAAAGGCACCAATTTTAAACAACTTATCGACCATCCTTGTGACTGGCCGTATACAAAAACTAGGCAATATCAATGTAGCCAAGCAAAATAAACGTACAAGCCCAAAACCAGAGTAAACAGACTCAAAACAATATTGCGCCAATAATGGTATTCTTTGGTTAAGGCTCGTGCTTCAGCTTCCGGAATCAATTCCAATGGTAATATTTCAGGTGCTTGGTAGCTAAGCCGTTTTTTACTATAAACCATGTAGATGATAGCGCCCAAAACACACCAAACAAAGCCGCTAATAAAAGCACTTTTATCCAATTGTGACATTAAAATAAAATAAACCACAATACTCAATACCGCACCCACAATCAAACCAGGCACTCGATAAGGGCGCAAAACATGGTTAAATCGTTTTCGAAAAAATATGGATGCAGCCAAACCAATCACATAATAAAATAAATCTGCGAACAAACTTAATGAAGCGATGTAAATAATGGAATTGGTACTAATCAGCGCCATGATAATCACGCCCATCAGTAAAACCGCATAATGAGGCGTTTGGTATTTGGGGTGCAATTTGGCCAGAAAACTGGGGAGAACACCATCTTTTGCCATGCTATACAAATAGCGAGCTGGCGCTGCGACGCTTGGATTTAAAGTCGAAAAATTACCACCAAAGGCGATGCCTAGACACAAAAGAATCAAAGGGAAGCCAATGATTCCCGCTTGTTGCATCGCCAATGCATAAGGTGCATCGGCGTCAATTAAACTGGCCAGCTCTTGCTTAGGCATAATGCCGATTAAAAACCATTGAAAAAGTGCCGTTACAATAAAAACAATAAACGGCGCCAAGAACAAAGCACGAGGTACGGTGACTTGTGGGCGTTTAATTTCGCCGGCCATAGCACAGCAAGTCTCAAAACCGGCAAAACACCACCAAATCAATCCCGTTGCAGCAATAAACTCACCAATACCAACATTCCCCATACCAATAGGGAAAACCGGTTGGTAATTGGCAAAATTCAGCCTGCTAAACACACTAAAAAACCAGACAATCGCCACGCCCCAAAAAAAGAACATAAAACCATTTTGTAGCTTAGCGGACAGATTCACACCACGCCAATTGATCCCGATAAAAACCAAAACAGCAGCAACCGCAATGATTCGATCATCAATATCCAATGGCATCCCTAGTGCCGAAAATAAGGTTTTCACATAAAAAGAAAATGCCAATGCCTCACCACTTGCCACCGCAATTAATGAAATGACAAAACTCCAACCCGCTTGCATGCCCCAGAAATTATTAATCGCCCTAGAAGCATATTGATACGAGCCACCACCATATGGCATGGCTGCACTTAATTCACCATAAATCAAAGCAGGATAAATACTCACTAAAAAAGCAACCAATGTTGCCAATAATGTTGCGCTGCCCAAAACACCTACAACGCTAGAACCCACAGTAAACAAACCCACACCAATGACCGTACCAACGGTTATGGTAATCGCCTCTCGCAGTCCAAGACTTTTTTTCAATTGCATTTCTTGCATGCCTATCTCAATCATTTCATTTTATTAATAACATGTATATAAACAAAAAATATGGTATTGAATAGCGCAATATTCATACAAATTCCATTGGCTTGCTAATTTTTGATTAATGAATGAATAATACGATTCACAACATAACAAATTTCGTCATATTCATGGTATAAAATGATTTAAGCAGCACTTTGATGGGTATTTGTATGCTATCTAAACACACGCCATTATTTGCCTAATTCAAAGCAGCATCTGCCCAAGTGTTATAATGACCCTATCACAATCCAGAATACTGATTCTCAATATGTCTATACATTCTCCAATAAAAACATGCTTCGCCCTTCTTTGTTTAATGGTTTGCGCTTCGCTATGGGCACAAGAAACCTATCCCCAAGATGTTCAAAATTTCATTCACCAAACCGATAACTGCATGAACAGCATTGATACCATGGAAAGTAAGCCCATTGGCAATTCTGATGAGAACCTTCGCGGTGGCATTGCATATGATTGCAAAGGCCTGGATATACTGCTTGTAAACATCAAAGAAAAATACAACAATAACCCTAAAATCATTGCCAAAATTGCGGAATATGATCAACTTTTTTATACTGTGCACTGGTTGCAAGTCAATGGCTTGATACAATAAAAGCCATT
>JASLBZ010000194.1 GCA_030146285.1 Neisseriaceae bacterium
TTGCCTAACAATCTTAAAAACAAAACGGTTGAGCAGCTACAAGCTTTGGCCAAGGCAGGCTTAACATTGGTTTATGTGGGTTGTGAATCAGGTGATGATGTGGTTTTGGACAAGATTAACAAGCGAGAAACCTTTGCAACATCGTTATCGGCATTGCAAAAATTGGGGGATGCAGGAATACGCCGTTCGGTGATGATTCTCAATGGTTTGGGTGGGAAAGTGTATTCAGCGCAACATGCTTTGAACTCAGCCAAGTTAATGAATGCGGCACAACCTGAGTTTTTATCAACATTGGTGGTTAGTTTTCCTTTGGGTGAAGAGCGCTTTCGGGAACGTTTTGTCGATTATCAGGCGCTTAGCCAGCAAGAACTGTTTATGGAATTGCGTTACTTAATCGACAATTTGGATTTGAAAAAAACGGTTTTTCGCAGCGACCATGCTTCTAATTATCTGGTATTAAAAGGCAAGCTGGGTTTAGACAAAAACAGCATATTAAACAAATTGGATTTGGCTATTGCGTCACCACAGAATGTTTCTTTGCGAGAAGAATGGCAACGAGGTTTGTAAAAAACACCGCATCATGATTGATGCGGTGTTTTTTAGGCTTTTTGTTATCGACTTAAAGTCATGAGTCGATTGAGCAATGCAGGAGATATGCCCATGGTGTCCATCATACTTTTAAAATAGGTGCCATCGATTAAGAAGTGGCAAAAATCCAAAAGTCTCGCAATGGCTGCACTGCATTGGGCATAATTACAATCTCGAGCAATGGTATCACTTAGATCATTGTTCAGTAAGATTTGTGGAATTTCTGCACGCAAAAATGCCATGCTAGAAGAAACAAATAATGGCGGCACTTTGACTTTAACATGCACAAAGCCAATACGCTGTTGGTGTGTTACAAATTCATCATCATATACGCCAGAAAATAAGCTTTGTAGCCAGGCCAAATGAGTGCTTTTGAGTTGTTCTAGTCTGCCTTCTAAATAAGGTCTGATTTCATCAGACAAAGACAATTGTGCATAAAATTTATCGGTTAAAGCAGGAAGAGCAGGTTCAATAATAGGACGAAGTAATTCCAAGCATTCTGCATCTTCTTCACTAAATCGACTAACGGTCAAGAAAGTATTGAGTTCTTCATTCGTTGTGCGTGATTCGGGGAGTCTCATTGGAATGTATTTCCTTTATTACAAATGGTTTCGATATTTGATTTGAATCATAAAAGAATATTGAATTGACATCTGTAAACTTATCAACTTTTTACTTTTATTAATGAATCTTCGACACCAATATTTGTAAATGGTTGCGATAAGGAAAGATATATTGGGTAAAGCGCAGAACAAAATCTGCATATTATGGGTAAAAATTGGCATGAAACCCATTGGGCTTTCAAAGAGAATCGGGGAAAAGTTTTCAATATAGATGGGCTTTGCATATAATCCACTTTTGTTATGTGTTTTACAGCCATTGGAAAATCAACATGCACTTTACTTTGCCCAAGCAGGGACAAAAAAACCATTACTCAGATTACAGTTCAGGCAGCCTTCCTTTATTGCTCCAACAAACGCTTAGTGATTACGAACAACCGATAGTGGTCGTGACCAATACGGTTGAGCAGGCTTTGCATTTGCAAGAGGCATGGCAGTTTTTTGAGCCAAGTAAAAAGATGGCTTTTTTACCGGATTGGGAAACATTGCCATATGAGCATTTGTCAGCACACCAAGAATTGATTTCTGAGCGTTTATCTGTCTTGTGGCAATTGCGTAAAAAGCAAATTGATGTGTTGTTTGTGCCAGTGGCAACCATGATGCAAAAACTACCTCCATTGTCTTTTTTAGAAGCCAGAACATTCTGGATGAAAGAAGGCGATAAGCTTAACGAGCAAGAGGTTAGGGCATCGTTGGTTGAAGTAGGCTATGAAAATGTAACCAATGTGATTGGTGCTGGCGAATTTGCTGTGCGTGGTGGGCTTATGGATATTTTCCCCATGGGCAGCCCAATGCCGTATCGGATTGATTTGTTTGGTGATGAAATTGACAGCATCAAAGTTTTTGATCCTGATACGCAAAGAACCATAGAGCAAGTGAATGAAATTCGTTTGCTGCCTGCGCATGAGTTTCCAACAGATAAAAACAGCCAACTGCTTTTTCGACAACAATTTCGTGAGTTTATTGAAAGCAACCCAACCGATGCCACCATCTACAATGCGGTGGATAAGGGGCAGTATGGTGCCGGTGTAGAGTATTATCTGCCACTTTTTTATGATCAAGCTTTGAGCAGTTTGTGGGATTACGTTGGTGCAAATGCGCTGTGTGTGATTTTTGACGAAGCCTATCAAGTTAGTACTCAATTTTGGCAAGATGTAAAAAAACGATTTCAATATGCAACGGGCGATCTCCAATACCCACCGCTGCCACCACAGCATTTATATTTTAGCGAAGACCAATTTGGTGCTTTGTTAAAACCATACCCTCAAGTGGTGTTAAAACAGCCACAAAGTGCTTTGAATTTGCCGGATGTCACCGTTAATCGACAAAAAGACAATCCTTTATCCGCATTGCAAA
>JASLBZ010000016.1 GCA_030146285.1 Neisseriaceae bacterium
AAATAACCCCAGCACCAAGACTAAATAATAAACTAAATATTACTAATCCATAAAACATTCTAAAGAAAAAAAAAGAATACGCTTTAATCACGGCTTACCCCCCTGTTCTTCACTATAACCAATTAATTTATAATCACATTTTAGGTATCGTCAAATTAACTTTCATGTCGACTGACATTAAAATAATCATGAATTTTACCTAGGTTAATTCGTAAACATTTGAGCCTGCTTTAACGACTTAAAGCGCCTCATTTTCTTTTCTCTTAGCCTGCTTACTTGATGTGAGCTTTCTGCCCTATTATTTTCGTACTGAACATTGTTGTGTTTTGCCACTGGAAATATGGTAGAAGTTGGTTTGATATCGTTTTTAATTTGCCTGTTGTTACAGACCTTATTGCTGTACTGACTTGCTTGCGAAGCTTTTTAATAAAGTGTTTCGCTGCTTTCTTATTGCGTCGCTCCTCTACTGGAACATCAACTGTTTGCCCATACACAATAGCCAATGATTTCAGGAATAAAACGGTATCTTTTGTAAATTGAATCGTATTCATATGTCAATATTAGCATTAATTGAAATGAATTGGACAATACCCTACGCAATACCAGAACATTAATATATATACTTATTATAAAAACGCATATCAAACACACAAATGTAAAAAACCCACTACAAAGGCAGTGGGTTTTTAAACGCTAATGAATTATTTATTCAATTCTTTAGCCAAGTACAACCACGTTTCAATCACTGTATCTGGATTCAATGAGATGGTTTCAATGCCTTGGTCAACCAACCATTTAGCAAAGTCAGGATGATCTGATGGGCCTTGACCACAAATACCAACGTATTTGTTTAGCTTGCGACAAGCCGTAATTGCCATGTGGAACATCGCCAAAACAGCAGGATCACGCTCATCAAATGTTGTTGCAATAGGACCACCACTGTCACGGTCAACACCCAAGGTTAATTGAGTCATGTCGTTAGAACCGATTGAGAAGCCATCGAAGTACTGCAAGAACTGCTCAGCCAAAATAGCATTGGTTGGCAATTCGCACATCATGATTAAACGCAAGCCATTTTTGCCACGCTCTAGACCGTTTTGTTTCAATGCATGAACCACGCCTTCGGCTTCTTTCAAAGTGCGAACAAATGGAATCATGATTTCAACGTTGGTAAAGCCCATGTCATCACGAACACGTTTTAATGCTTTGCATTCTAGTGCGAAGCAATCACGGAACTCTTCAGACACATAACGTGCAGCACCACGGAAGCCCAACATTGGGTTTTCTTCGTGTGGCTCGTATAGATTACCCGCGATTAAGTTAGCGTATTCGTTTGATTTAAAATCAGACATACGAACGATGACTTTTTTCGGGAATGCTGCCGCAGCTAATGTCGCTACGCCTTCAGCGATTTTATCGATAAAGAAATCAACTGGTGAAGCATAACCTGCGATGCGAGCAGAAATGGTATTTTTCAAATCCGCATCTAAAGTATCAAAATCCAACAATGCTTTAGGGTGGATACCGATTTGGCGGTTAATAATGAATTCCATGCGTGCTAAGCCAATACCTTCGTGAGGTAATTTGGCAAAGCCAAATGCCAATTCAGGGTTACCGACGTTCATCATGATTTTCGCAGGTGCAGCTGGCATGTTGTCCAAAGCCACTTCTGTTACTTCTACTTTAAGCAAGCCATCGTAGATTAGACCAGTATCGCCTTCAGCGCATGATACAGTCACTTCTTGACCTTCTTTTAAAAGATGCGTCGCATCACCACAACCAACAACAGCAGGAATACCCAATTCGCGTGCAATAATCGCAGCGTGGCAAGTACGACCACCACGGTTAGTGACAATCGCAGCGGCACGTTTCATTACTGGTTCCCAATCAGGGTCAGTCATGTCGGTTACCAATACATCGCCTGCTTGTACTGAATCCATTTCAGATGCATTTTTAATCAAACGCACTTTGCCTTGGCCGACTTTTTGACCAATGGCACGACCTTCACACAATACTGCTGATTTTTCAGCAATTTGGTAACGGCGTAAAATATTTGAGTTTTTCTCTTGTGATTGCACAGTCTCAGGACGTGCTTGCAAGATGTACAATTTGCCATCGACGCCATCACGGCCCCATTCGATGTCCATTGCACGTTCATAATGCTCTTCAATAATCAAAGCATATTGAGACAATTCTTGAATCTCTTCATCACTGATAGAGAATTCTTTTTGTTTGTCTTTTTCAACATCAATGATTTTAACTGATTTGCCTGCAACGGCTTCATCAGTAAATACCATTTGAATTAACTTAGAACCCATGGTTTTGCGCAAAATCGCTGGACGATTGGCACGCAAATTGTTTTTGTGAACATAAAATTCGTCAGGGTTAACCGCACCTTGAACAACCATTTCACCTAGGCCATAAGAAGACGTTACAAAGACTACTTGATCAAAGCCAGACTCAGTATCAATGGTAAACATCACACCAGAAGCACCGCTGTCTGAACGAACCATGCGTTGTACACCAGCAGACAATGCCACGTCAGCGTGAGCAAAGCCTTTGTGAACACGGTAAGAAATAGCACGGTCATTGTACAAAGAAGCGAACACATGTTTCATGGCTTCTTTAACATTGTCCAAACCATTAATGTTCAAGAATGTTTCTTGTTGACCAGCAAAAGAGGCATCTGGCAAATCTTCAGCAGTCGCACTTGAACGAACTGCAACTGAGATATCTGCTGTACCAGCATCTGCTACCATTTTTTCCCAAGCAGTTTGAATATCTGCTTCTAGTTCATCAGGGAATGGAGTTTCCATAATCCATTGGCGAATTTCTTTACCAACACGAAGTAGTTCGTTCACATCTTCTACATCCAAAACATCCAATGCAGCATTAATGCGATCTGCCAAGCCATTGTGTGCTAAAAATGTGCGAAATGCATCCGCAGTAGTCGCAAAACCACCAGGCACACGAACGCCTTTTGAGGTTAGTTGACTAATCATCTCACCCAATGAAGCATTCTTACCACCTACTTGCTCCACATCGGTCATGCGTAGATTTTCAAACCAAATTACGTTATT
>JASLBZ010000021.1 GCA_030146285.1 Neisseriaceae bacterium
TCATATTGCATGCTCCAAAAGGGTTTGATGTGAAACCAGTATAGAGGGCATTTGACTTGGTGACCATTGTGATAAGTTAAACCTATCACCTTGATAAGTTGCTTTGTTTATAGCAATGATTGTTAACGGTGTTACCGATTTTCTTAAAGATTTAAGGCTATTAAGCTGATGGTGTTGAAAAAAGGGTGCTGAAATAATATATGAAAATGAAAAGAAACAATGGAATGCTTAGTTAAAAATTTTTGTGAAGGTAATCCTCCTATTTTTAATAGGAGTTTTTAGTAGAATTAATTTACCATCAGTAGCGGTTTGCCGCCGTTGGCAGTGTGTGGTCTTTCATGATTATAAAACTACAACCATGTTATGGCACAATTTTGAACTTCCGCTATATCGCTAAACAAGTATTGATTCAGTAATTCATTGCATACGGTGCTGTTATATCTTTCAATATAAGCATTCTGTTGTGGCGTTCCTGGCTGAATATACTCAATGCAAATTACTTTTTTTATTAACTCAATTTTGAAATTTATGGTTAGTAAGCTCAGGATATTATAGCTCCGCAGAAACTTCGTTTTTATAGCGAATGGCTGTTGGTGCTGAATGTATGCAATCACTGTTCCAATGCCAGGACAACCCTTGTGGAACGGGTATCCATTTTCAGCTTACTTTAAGATGCTGATGATTTGACTACCTGTAAATTTAGATTGTTCCATTGCAAAATATCCTGCGTATAGATTACGAGAAAATTCTACTTTTGGCTGCTATTATTTGTAGGGAGGATTACCAAGCTATCTAAATTAAAAATTTGATTTAGTATGGGGTAGTTTGTATTTGCAATGTTAAAGAAATTAATGAAAGGGATGCAATTATATTAATAATTAGATATCCTGAAATAGCTTTCCATTGCCAAATATGATATATGAGGCCTACTTTCTTCTTATTGTTTTCTGCTTTAGCTATGCGGTAGTCAACCTCATCATGATTGATATCATTTGATTGAATAATTTTATTATAACGTTTTAAGAGTTCTTTATAGTCATGTGTGTCATGATTCGGGTCATTTACCTGCAAAGCACCTAATTCTCTTGAGATTTCTATTAGGTAGCATCCAGAAGAGTATAAGTGGTTTATTTGAACATCATGCTGGCTTTTTGTAATTGACACCGAAATAACTAATATAAATATTGAGCTGGAAATAGAGAAGTACCATATAGGCAACGAGAAGATAAATAAATTCAATTCTGAAATATTATTTGTTCGCTCCAATATAGCGGCGATTATTAAGGTGAAAGATAGAATTGAAATTGAAAAAAGAGACCATGCTGATTGTCTTCGTAGTCGTTTTACTTTATTAAAGCGTGCATGCGCAACAATTTTACTATCTTTTTCTAATTCACCTATATTATTTATGGTCATTTTATTATTCGCAGTTAAGAAGTCCTATAGATTATAACTGTTTCGACAAAAGGAATCCTGCACTAATAACAGTTTCTATGTTCGTATTAATTGACAAAAAACCTAAATTTTAGAAACTGAAGACTTTTTGCTTAAGTCAATTGATATAACTCTTATGGAGATTGCTATAGGGTCAATTTCAAAATAAAAACATCCACCAAGCTTGTCAACTTGGCGGATGTTTTTTGGTGTTGATTAGTCTAAATTGAAACCTTAAAGAGGGATGCCCAAACCGGCTTGGTCACTGAGCAGGACATTTTCGCCTTGGTAAACCATGCCTTGTGGTTTTTCTTCTAGCCACAAGGGTGCATCGAAATCGCAATACACAACATTGGGGTGGCTGGCGGCAAAATGTGCGGCAGCGCTGACGGATATGGAGCTTTCCATCATTGAACCTATCATGCACTTAACGCCGTACAGACCGCCTAAATCAGCGATTTTTTTGGCTTCGCCAATACCACCGCATTTTAAAAGCTTAATATTCAATAAATCAACAGCACGTTCTTTGAGCAAAGTAAAAGCATCTTGGGCTGAGAAAACGCTTTCATCTGCCATGATTTTGCTATCGACTTTGTCGGTCACGTATTTCATGCCAGCGAAGTCTTTTGCCAAAACAGGTTGTTCCACCCAGTCAATATTCAAGGCCATGCGTTCTAGCTCACGAATCACAAAAACGGCATCTTTGGCGCTCCAACCTTGGTTGGCGTCCAAGCGCAAACGAATGGTGCTGTGAATGACTTCATTGATTGCACTCATGCGCTCAATATCGGTGTGAGGGTCATTGCCAACTTTGATTTTGAGGGCAGAAAAACCGTTATCAACCGCTTTGATGGCCGCTTTTTGCATGATTTCTGGTGTGTCTAAGCCAATGGTCATGCAAGTGGTTAATGGCTTATTGCCGCCCAAAATTGCATACAAAGGTTGGTTTAACCACTTTGCAAATAAATCGTGTAAGGCAATGTCCATAGCAGCTTTGGCGCTTGGGTTATTGATACATGATTTTTGTACTTTTTGGAGCAGCACATTTAAGTCGCGGGCATCTTGCCCGATTAAGGCAGCCTGAATCGGCCCAGTTAATGCCGCCACAATACTGGCAGTCGAATCCCCAGTAATCACCCAAGTCGGTGCCGATGCGCCCAAACCTACTAAGCCGCAGTCGGTTTGGATTTGTACTTGAATGCTGTCAATCTCATGTGCGATGCGCAGTGCCGTTTTAAAAGGGGTGTGTAACTTTAAACGGCTTTCATGAACCTGTATTTTTTCGATAATCATTTTACATTCACTTTCTTATTCTTGGGTCACAATAGTGAGAGCATATTGCCAATTAACATGCCAAAGTAGGTTCCTAAGAATGAGCCCATTAATGCCATGAGTACGCCAATAGGAATCAATGCTTTGTGGTAACTGGCTGCTAACATTGGTGCCGATGCCATGCCACCAATATTGGCCAAACTGGCAACGCCTAAAGTAAACAAATCGTAATGGAAGAATTTACCCAATAACAACATCACCACCAAATGAATAAACAAAATACAAAAGCCTGAAATCAAGTAAATAGGGGCTTGTGCCAAGTTGCTAAAGTCTGAGCGTGATGCAATCAAAGCGATAATAATGTAAAGCATCACATTGGAAATCTCTGAAGAGCCTGAGATTTTCGATACTGGCGTTACCGCTAGCACCAAGCCCACCAAAGATGCAATCATCACCGTCCATGTAATGCCGTTAATCACATCTCCTACGGGTGGCAAAATTTTGCCTAACCAGATACAAACTGCAGATACGGCGAAGCCAATGCTCAATAGGTACAAGATATTTTGAAAAGTAATCGGTTTCTCTTCTTCTTGGTCTAGCTTGAGGTTACCTGCAGATTCAGTCAAAATGCTTTTGGCTTTGGTCCACTTGTTAAAACGTGGTGCAAATGGAATCATCCAGAATAAGAACATCACCCAAATGGCGTAGTTGATGGTGTCCATCATCAAAATATAACCAAATAGATTTTCAGGAACACTAAAAACGTCTTTTAATGCCACCATGTTCGCTGAGCCGCCTGTCCAGCTGCCAGCTAATGCACCAAATGCACGCCAAGTGTCATCAATATACAAGCCTTTAAACAACACAAATGTCACTGCAAAGGCGATAAAAATACTTAAAACCGCACAAGCAAAAGCCGTTAGCATGCGTGGGCCTAATTTAATGATGCTGCGAATATCGCATTTTAAAAGCATCAATACCAACATGGCAGGCAATAGCGCGCCACGAACAGAAGAGTAAGCAGAGCCAATGGCTTCATTGTCAGCAAACAAACCAGTGGTGTTCATAATGGCCGCGCCAATATAAATCAGCACCACGGCAGGTAAGAACGTTAAAATTTTGCGCGAGTGAGTGTATTTTTGCAATGCGACCATTGCACCAGCGAGCGCCACCAAAGTGGCAATGTAAGTAAAACCTTGATCAATCATTTTATTTCTCCTGTTAATGCGGTGTTATTATTTTTAAACAAAAAAAATCCAGCCAAATATCATCATCCACACTAAAAAAGCATGGACGAAAAATATTTGACTG
>JASLBZ010000051.1 GCA_030146285.1 Neisseriaceae bacterium
TTTAAGCCATAAAAGAAAAACAAATAAGCAAAGTAAATCACGATAAATACGGTGATTAAAATGGTCATGTAAGCGACAATGGCAACGGGATTGATTGACACAATATCCAAAGCAGCCAAAGCAATAATGGTGATTAATGTGCCTAAGAAAACACCCAAAACTTTATTGGTGTGCTTGCTTTTTTTCATGGGTGTTTCCCAATCGCAAGACGAGCCACGCAAAGCATTGAATTTACGCATGCGTGGAATGGTGATACAGCGGAAAATAATCAAGGCCAATAACATGCCGATACCACCAACACCAAAGCCCCAGTGCCAACCATAATCCTTGACCAAAAGGCCTGCTACCAGCGGTGCAATAAAAGCACCTAAGTTAATGCCCATATAGAAAATAGAAAAACCAGCATCGCGGCGGTTATCTTGGGCATCATAGAGCGTTCCCACCAAAATGGAGATACAGGTTTTAAAAAGCCCTGAACCCAATACGATAAAAACCAGACCAATATAAAAGAAATAGCTGCCCCAAAGCGCGGAAGAGGCAATGGATAAATGCCCTAAGGCAATGATGAGCGAGCCATACCAAACGGCTCTAACTTGTCCTAGCCAGTTATCCGCTAACCAACCACCTAAAATGGTGGCCAAATACATCGAACCTGCAAACAAGCCCACAACAGCAGCGGCAGTGGGTCTGTCTAAGCCCAAGCCGCCATCAGATACCATGGCAATCATATACAAGATTAATAATGGGCGAATGCCATAGTAAGAAAAACGCTCCCAAAGCTCAGTAAAGAACAAACTGCTTAAAGGTTTGGGTTGCCCAAAAAAGGCTTTATCGTACTGCTTAAATTCAGATGACATAATTTCTCCGTTTTATTATTTACTGCTATTTCAAATATTTTTTTTATATTAATCTGGGTTAATTTTTAAAAATCATAACCGATTCGGGTAAGAATCTTCCGAATTTTAGCATTTTATATAAAAAATAAAATATACAATAATGATGGGTGAGTCATTATTGATAATAACTGCTGATAATTGTTAATAATATTACAAAAGATGGCTATAAATAAAGTAAAAGTGCTATTTTATTTCATTTTGGTCTTGGATTTTGAATGTGGAATGAATGAGAAACCGCCATGGTATTGGCGTATTAACAAAACGGAATGAAAGGATGCATGATTTTTTAGTGACATCATTTATTAAAAAAATTATGATGCTTTGGCTGGTGTTTTTAGAAGCATTGGCATTCAGGCTGCCTGAAAAAGCAGTTTAAGATGGATATCAAGATACGCTATAATGGCTAGGTATAGAGTTATTATTCTAATAAAACGTTGTTAGCATAAAGAAAAGGGTAGAAAAATCAAATGAAAAAAATACTATTGGCCTTATTGGTTGGTTCATTATTAAGTGCATGCGCAACACCAGAAGCATTGAAAATAGGTGCTTTGGATGCGAATTCACAAGTGGTACAAAAAGATGAGCGAATTGTGGCTTATTTTTCAGGCAGCACAGAAAGCATGGCTTATTCGGCAGAACCTGTTGAAGATGGTTTTGTGCGCAAATTATTGGGTACAACAGCCGATGGCAAGCCAGTGATTCAGGATTTTTGGGCAGAAAACAACCAAAAACAAATTGACTCTGTGGTGTTAAACAGCATGGATGCTTTGAATGATCCTAGTTCGGAAAACATTGAAGGTTGGGTGACGTATTACAATAAAAATGGCTCTTTGTCAGGTCGCTCATTTTTTCAAGATGGCATTGTTGTGGGCAGCTCGCTGATTTACTATCCAAACGGTCAATTGTTTGTGGAAATTGGCTATGAAAAGGGCATCGAGCGCACGCAAACTTACTTTTATCAAAATGGCCAAAAAGCGGTTGCCATTAACTATGATGATGAGGGCAATTCACACATGAGTTCTTGGGATAAAAAAGGACAAATGAATTACGACGAGGGCGCAGATTATCAAGTTTATTCTGATGTTGTGGCAGAATATGATTTGGCCCAAGTCGGCCTGAATGATTAAAACACTTCGTCATGATTCAATGGTTTGTGATTGAGACTTAAGCAGTAAATGATTCACAAATACCGGTTCATATGGGTTTGATTGTTATTTGCTTGCTGCATGTCTTTGTGTTCTAATGGCGATACTAACGAAACAGGAGTGCTGTAATAAGTAGGTTTATTACGGCTGAGAGAGTACCTAGCACCCGAGGCGGATAATACCGACGTGGGAAGTTTCGGACAATTGATTTTCAATAGCCATGGGCGTTCTTGCTCATGGCGCGTCCATTATGCTGGCTTCTGTTTCGGATTTTGATAACAGGAGCTTTTTTTATGAGCAAAACCACTGCTACCAAGCCGAGCGAGTCACAAGCGTTAGACACCCTAAGCCATGACTTAGAGCTTCAGTTCGCCTACCCGAATTCTAAAAAAATCTATGTAACGGGTTCACGCAACGACATTCAAGTACCCCTTCGTGAAATTTCACAAGACGATACCATCACCACCAAAGGAACGGAAACCAATCCTCCGATTCCTGTTTATGACACTTCAGGCCCTTATGGCGACCCTGATGCCAAAATCGATTTGAAACAAGGTTTGCGCGATGTGCGCACAGCTTGGATTGAAGAGCGTGGCGATGTTGAGCGTTTGGATGGTTTAAGTAGCGAATATGGTTTAGACCGTGCGCATGACCCCAAAACAGCCCATTTGCGTTTTAATCAAATCACCCGTCCTTTGCGTGCAAAAACAGGCAAAAACGTTTCTCAAATGCATTATGCTCGCCAAGGCATTATCACGCCTGAAATGGAATACGTTGCCATTCGTGAGCGCATGAAACTGGATGAATTGCACAAAAACCCAGAATACAAAATGCTGTTAAAACAGCATGAAGGTTTTGATTTTGGTGCCAATTTGCCTAAGCATCCTGATGACATTACCCCTGAGTTTGTGCGCCAAGAAATTGCCCTAGGTCGCGCCATTATTCCTGCCAATATTAATCACCCAGAAGTTGAGCCCATGATTATTGGACGCAATTTCCGTGTCAAAATCAATGGTAACTTGGGTAATTCAGCGGTGACATCTTCGTTGACTGAAGAAGTTGAAAAAATGGTTTGGTCATTGCGCTGGGGTGCAGACACTATTATGGACTTGTCCACAGGCGAACACATTCACGAAACCCGTGAGTGGATTATTCGTAACTCTCCTGTGCCAATTGGTACTGTGCCGATTTACCAAGCTTTGGAAAAAGTAAATGGTATTGCTGAAGATTTAACGTGGGAATTGTTCCGTGACACCTTAATTGAGCAAGCTGAGCAAGGTGTGGATTACTTTACCATTCATGCTGGTGTTTTGCTTCGCTATGTACCAATGACAGCCAAGCGTTTGACTGGCATTGTGTCTCGTGGTGGCTCGATTATGGCCAAATGGTGTTTAGCCCACCACCAAGAAAACTTCTTGTACACGCATTTTGATGAAATTTGCGAAATCATGAAAGCCTATGACGTATCGTTCTCATTGGGGGATGGCTTGCGTCCAGGCTGCCTAGCCGACTCGAATGACGAAGCACAGTTTGGTGAGTTGCATACTTTGGGTGAGTTAACCGCCAAAGCATGGAAACACGATGTGCAAGTGATGATTGAAGGCCCAGGTCACGTTCCATTGCAACGCATTAAAGCCAATATGGACGAAGAATTAAAACATTGCTTTGAAGCACCGTTTTACACTTTAGGCCCGTTGGTTACTGATATTGCTCCAGGTTATGATCACATTACCAGCGGTATTGGTGCTGCCAATATTGGTTGGTACGGTACATCAATGCTTTGCTATGTCACACCGAAAGAGCATTTGGGTTTACCAGACAAAGAAGACGTGCGTGTGGGCATTATTACTTACCGCATTGCTGCGCATGCCGCTGATTTGGCCAAAGGCTGGCCAGGTGCGCAATTGCGTGACAATGCTTTGTCTAAAGCCCGCTTTGAGTTCCGTTGGCGCGATCAATTCCGTTTGGGATTGGACCCAGAACGTGCAGAAAGCTACCACGACCAAACCTTACCGGCAGAAGGTGCGAAAGTGGCACACTTTTGCTCTATGTGTGGGCCTAAATTCTGTTCGATGAAAATCACCCAAGAAGTTCGGGATTATGCTGAAGCACAAGAAGGCATGACAGAAAAATCGATTCAGTTTTTAAAATCGGGTAGTGCCATTTACAGTTAAGCATGGCACATGCGCTCATGAATAATCAAAGCATTAAGGCTGGTTTTTGTTAGAATAGCTTCATATTTTGAATGGGATTGAGCGCATGTTTGCATACTTAAAGAAATCAGGTACTGAAATTTGTCTTTCATTTGGCTTTGGTGTTGCTGCTATTGGCAGTTTATTAATGACTTTAAACTGGCAAGCACAAAATATTGTGGTATTTATCGGTATTTTGGTGATGTTTGCAGCAGCGATTATTGCCATTGTGGGCGTTTTTTTAGGACTTCGCGATAAAAATGGGCAATTGATTGTACAAAATATTGTGATTTTGATGTGGTCGGTATTATTGCCTTTGATTTTATTGGTGACTAAGTTCTATCAATGAACTGGAAACAATTATGCAGTTTTCCATTGTCGGTGGCGGCTTATTAGGTCGCTTAATGGCATGGCAATTGTCTGAAACTGGGGCAAGTGTCACTTTATACGATAAAGCAAGTAGGCAAGGTGAAGACGCTGCGGCTTATGTGGCAGCAGCCATGTTAGCACCCTTGGCAGAGGCCATAGAGTCTAGTGAGCTGGTAACCAATTTGGCTTGGCAAAGCTTGGCTTTGTGGGAAGATTGGGTGAAGCAATTGCCCACACCTATTTTTTACCAACAAAATGGTAGCTTATTGGTTTGGCACTCACAAGACAAAGCCTTAGCAGTCGATTTTCAACACCATTTAGAGCGCTGCCACGGTATTGATGGCAATGATTGGCAACGCATTCAGGCCCACGAAGTGGCCAAACTTGAGCCACAATTGCAAAATCGCTTCTTAGACGGTTTGTTTTTAAAAACCGAAGGGCAGCTAGACAATCGCCAAGTATTATTGGCTTTGGCCGATGCTTTAGAGCAAGCAGGTGTTGTGTGTCATTGGCAGCATGAAATCCAAGAACAAGATTTGTCTTCTTTAACAGGTTGGGTGATTGATTGCCGTGGTATCGGTGCTAAAAATGCTTGGCAACAAATCCAAGGCTCACGTTTGCGTGGGATTCGTGGCGAAGTGGCCAGAGTGTATGCACCTGAAGTCACCTTAAACCGTCCAACCCGATTGCTGCATCCTCGTTATCCGCTTTATATTGCGCCCAAAGAAAACCATGTTTTTGTGATTGGTGCGACGCAATTGGAAAGTGAAGACGATAGCAATGTCTCTGTTCGCTCCGGCTTAGAATTGTTGTCGGCCTTGTACGCGGTACATCCTGCTTTTGGTGAGGCCAGAATCTTAGAGCTTGCCAGTGGCTTGCGCCCGACACTCAGTCACAATGACCCAGAAATTCGCTACCACAAACAAAAACAGTTAATTGAAATCAATGGCTTGTTTCGACACGGCTTTATGATTGCGCCTGCTGTGACACAAGCTGCTTGTCGTTTGGCTTTGTCATTGGCAAAACAACAAGATATTTCCCAGATGGATGCCACCAGTGGCATGATTTTTAGTGGTGTAGATGATGAGTAAAGACATTCGAGTCAATGGTGAGCCTATGCAGTTTCTAGGCGATACCATTCATGACGTGATTTTAAGTGTGAATCCCAAACAACCTTTTGCGGTAGCGGTAAATACAGTTTTTGTACCAAAACAGCAATATGTCCAAACCCAGTTAAACCAGGGTGATGTGATTGACATCGTGAATCCAGTGGTGGGTGGCTAATATGGGTACAGAATTAAACCTTTATGGTGAATCGTTTTCTAGTCGCTTGCTATTGGGTACTGCTGCTTACAGCAGCCCTGTTGTGATGCAAGAAACCTTAAGTCAAGTGAACCCAGCCATGATTACCGTAGCGCTGCGTCGTTCCAGTCATTATGGCGAAGCCAGTGGACAAGGTTTTTGGGAGTTGTTGCAAAGCTTAAAACTGCCCATATTGCCCAATACTGCAGGCTGCCTATCGGTACAAGAAGCAGTGACCACCGCACAGATGGCGCGAGAAATTTTTGAAACCGATTGGATTAAATTGGAATTGATTGGGGATGATGCTACCTTGCAGCCCGACGTTTTTCAATTGTTAGAAGCATGTGAAATCTTGATTAAAGATGGCTTTAAAGTATTGCCGTATTGCACTGAGGATTTGATTGCTTGTCGGCGGTTATTGGATGTGGGCTGCGAAGCATTGATGCCGTGGGCTGCGCCCATTGGTACCGGTTTGGGCGTGGCACATGAGTATGCGCTACACGTGTTGCGAGATAGGCTGCCTGATACTCCATTGATTATTGATGCCGGTTTGGGTGTGCCATCGCATGCTGCTCAAGTCATGGAATGGGGTTTTGATGGTGTTTTACTCAATACCGCGGTTTCTCGTTCTGGCAATCCACAGCAAATGGGCATGGCATTTGATTTGGCGGTAAAAGCAGGGCGCATGGCATTTGCAGCCAGCCCGATTGCACAGCGCAAAGAAGCACAAGCCAGCACACCAACTGTTGGTATTCCTTTTTGGCATCAGGAGTAAAGCATGAGTCAGATTGTTTTTCCCAAATTGGTCGCTCCTTTGGGTTTTTATGCTGTTGTACCAACATTCGCATGGGTGAAAAAATGTGTGGATGCTGGTGTGAGCACAGTTCAGCTACGCAATAAAGATTTGCAAGGTGAGGCTTTAAAAGCAGAGATTGCAGCTTGTGTGGCAGCCTGCCAAGGCACAAATACCCAATTGTTTATCAATGATTATTGGCAACTTGCGATGGAATGTGGTGCTTATGGTGTGCATCTTGGACAAGAGGACATGGACGATGCCGATTTGGCTAGCATGGCAAAATCAGGTCTGCGTTTGGGTTTAAGCACCCATTCGGTAGACGAACTAGACCGAGCCTTGTCGGTGGCACCAAGCTATGTGGCATGTGGCCCGATTTATGAAACCACCACCAAAAAAATGGCAGCCAGCCCTCGAGGTTTAGAACGTTTGACGCGTTATGTTGAGCAAGCCGGTGACACACCCACGGTGGCCATTGGTGGTATTGATTTAGAGCGCATGGCTGGTGTTTTGGCAACAGGTGTCTCCAGTGTGGCGGTGGTGCGCGGGGTAACCGAGGCAGAAGACCATGTGGATGCGATTAAAAGATTTCAAGCGTATTTTGCTTGAAATCCCTGAGCAATCAAGCCAACCTTTTTATGGTTGGCTTTTTTTATTTTTTTTCTTCACGCCATTTTTGTGGTGAGATGCCCAGTTCTTGTCGAAAGCGATAGATAAAAGCAGAGGCAGAGGCATAGCCTAAATCCAGTGCAATGTGGGTAATGCTTTTATCACTGGCAAGCCATTGCATGGCCAAGAATATTTTGAGTTTGTGGCACCATGTGCTGTAGTTTATGCCCATGTCTTTAAGAAACAAACGCATGAGTGAACGACTGGAAACGCCGATGTGCTTGGCCCAGTCATCCAAAGCATGGCTGTGATCGGGCTGTTGGTAAATGGCTTGGCAAATGCTTTTAAGCTGTTCATGTTGTGGCCAAGGCAAGAAACAATCAACAGTCTTTAAACGGCGCAGTTGTGCATACAATAAGGACATAATCTGTGCAGTGTAGTCTTCTGGCTCGCTCGTGTTTTGGGTGCGTTCCAATTCGTCGACCAAATGGCGAAAAAAAGGGCTGACTGTGTATAAGGTGGTTTGTTTCGGCAATTGCTGCGCCGCTGCCGTAACGTTGTCTATGTAAAAACTGCGAAAAGCAGCACCATGAAATGTACCACTATAATGCGTTAAATTCGGTGGTATCCAAATGGCTTGCTTGGGGTTAATTAAGTAGCAGTTCGTGTCAACCGTCACCATTAAGCTGCCCACGCTGGCATAAACCAATTGCCCCCATGGATGTTGGTGTGGGGCAAAACTTTCATGGGCTGCTAAATTGTGCACCCGAAAATGCATTGCACTTGGCAATGTATCCATTGCAGGGATGGTGACCCATGCCCATGTTTGTTTTTGCATATTGTCATTTACTCGATATTAATTGTCGCTATATCGAAAGAGTGTAGGCAAAGGAAGCCTTATACTCAAGCCTTAATTGATTTTCAAACCACACTCATGCACACCATTCAAATACCCAATCGCAAAAATACCATCCAAAATATTGTCGCGGCCATGCTTGCTTTGGCTGTTGTGCATGGTTTGGGTCGATTTTCTTTTACGCCATTATTGCCTTATTTTTTGGATGATGGCTTTTTAAGCTTGGCACAAGGGGCAGACTTGGCCAGTAGCAATTATATTGGTTATTTACTGGGTGCTTTGGCTGCCATTTATTTCGCCGCACCCAAAAGACTGAAATACATGTTGTTGCTCAGTTTATTGAGCAATGTGGTCATTATGTTTTTACAGAGCATGACACACGATTTTCATTGGTTGGTGTTTTGGCGTTTACTTAATGGCGTTAGCAATGGTTTGGTTTTTGTCTTGGCACCGGCTTTGGTGTTGGAATGGTTATTTATGCACAATAAGGTGCATTTAAGTGGCTTGGTGTATTTGGGCGTAGGCGTAGGTTTGATTTTAAGTGGTTTATTGGTCAGTGGCACTGCAACTGATTATATGAATGAGCAGCGCTGGCTTCCCATTGCATATTTGGCATTGCCTATGGTGATTTACAGCTTATGGATTTTGAATAAAATTGTCTTGCCTGTGAGAACGAGCGCGGTGGGGGTGCCTAAAAAAGCATTGTGGGACAAACAAAGCACACCGTTATTTTTGCATTATATCGGTGCGGGTTTGGGCTATATCTTGCCCATGACTTTTTTACCCGCTTTGGCACAAACGTTTAAAACGCCAGAGAATATTTGGATTGAGCATGTTTGGCTTGTTACTTCGATTTCTTGCTTGTTGTGTACGCCATTGTGGAATCATTTTGGCCATCGCTTGGGAGACCGGTTGGCCTTACTTTGGGCATCTGTTTTACAAGGATTGGGTATTTTGGCCGCGTTAATCATGCCAAATGCCAACGGTGTTTTGATTTGCGCTGTTTTGGTTGGTTGCGGTTTTCTGGGCTCGGTGATGTGTACACAGCGCTTAGCACGCAGTTTTCAACCAGAACAAGGGCCACGCTTGTCTGCGGCATTGATTACCATTTATGCTGGTGCGCAATTGATTGCACCTTGGTTAGCCAAATGGTTAATGGCACATGGTTTTACTTTGGGTCACACTTTTGCTTTGGGTCTGGTGGCGTTTTTGTGGAGCATTGTTTTTGTGTATTTCACTCCGAAAACACAATAAAATAAAGGCAGCCTGAAATGTTCAGGCTGCCTTGTGTCTCGTGCTTAAGTCAGTTTATGGGCAAATTTCGTTGATACAAGCACCCGTGGTTAAGATGTCGTTAAAGTTATCGTAACTGGTTTCTACCATGTTGGATAAGGCTTCTTCCGTGTTCGAGCCTACGTGGGGTGTGACCAAAACCCTTGGGAACATTTCGATGAGTTTTTGAACCACTGGATCAGGTACGGTTTGCCATGGCATGAATTTTCTTTGGAAAAATTCGGCTTCATTGGAGAAAACATCGGTGGCAAAACCACTGAGTTTTTTGCTTTCTAATGCTGCCAAAATGGCTTCGTTGCTCTGAATTTCACCACGGGCAGTGTTCACCAAAATAGCATGGTCTTTCATCTTGTTGATGAAGTCAGCGTTCACGAATTTGTCGTTTTTACCTGGAATATAAGGCACATGTAAGCTAACAATATCGCTTTTTGCCAGCAAGGTGTCGATGTCCATGAACTCGACCAATTCTTTGGCTTTTTCGGCTTCAAAAATATCATAGCCAACAATATGTGCCCCCAAGCCTCGGAACAGTTGTGCCTCAGCCAAACCAATCTTACCCAAGCCAATAATGCCCACAGTACAGTTGCGAATTTCACGCGTGAACATTTCATCATCAATCACAAAATCACGGTAAGCCGATTTCATGGTCATGTAAGCTGTTTTTCGTAACAGCATCATGGCCAATGTTACTGATAACTCAGCAATGGCAGTCGGTGAGTAAGAAGGCACACGCGCCATGCGAATGCCCAATTTTCGAGCATATTCAACATCAATATGGTTAAAGCCGACTGTGCGAGTGAAAACGTATTTGATGCCATAAGAATGAAAAGCATCCAAGTTTTGTTGGTCAGCAATGGAGTTGCCGCGCAGCAGAACAGCATCGTGGTTTTTGGCGGTTTCTACATTATCATGACGCAACAAGTCAGGAATCAACGTTAATTCATAATTGTATTTGTTCAGTTTGTTGAAGTATTCAACCTCATTGGATCGGACGCCGTAGCATGCAATTTTAAACATGGATATCACCTATATTGGAGTCGTAAATTTAAAAAAAGTAATGTTGAATGATTTCTAAAACAATGATCCAGATAGGGATAAAAATCACTGCCACAATGGTCGAGATTAGCGAGCTGTTAGATGCCAATAGTGCTTGTCTGTCGAAGCTAATGGCATAAGTGGTTACCACTGTTGCAGCAGGTGCCATCATCATCAATACAACCACAGCAACAACTTCATAGCTTAAGCTCATGAGACCGGTGGTGTGTAAAATCAATAGAGTGGTCAAAATAACAGCTGGAATCAAGACAACTTTAATAAAGGCATAATACCAAGTCGTTTTGTTTTCTGCAGCTTGTTTGAGTTTAATTTGTCCCAAAGTCGCACCAATAGATAACCACGCTAGCGGAGAGGCCAAACCCGCCAAGTATTTCATGGCTTGTTGTAACCAAGGAGCGGTTTTGTCAATTCGTAAAAAAGCGTATTGATTGATGTCACCATTGGCCGCTACCACATTCACTTGTGGCAATGCACTTTGAAATGCCCAGATAAATAAGCCTAAGAAAGTGGCAATAATAATGGGATTTAAAAACATTTCTTTGATGTTTTTGGATGTCATTTTCAAGCCACTCATTTGGATGTAGCCATATGAGTATAAGAATACGCGGTAGCTAATATTGAAAATGGAGCTGAGCATCACACCAACAGGGCCAAAAATACTGCTAATAATCGGTGTACTGAAAAATGTGGTCGAACCAAAGATACTGAGGTTGCGCAAGGCGGTTTTTTCGTCACCCACGTATTTAAAGTAAAAAATCTTACTAACAAAAATCAATGCAATGTAAATTACAAAACCAAAAGTCAAAAGCGTCATGCCATCGGCCATTTTTTGTGGATCATTGTCTTGCATAAATGATGTGAAAGCCAAAGCAGGTAATGCTGCTGTTAAAACCACAGTGGAGAGGATTTTACCCACTTGATTGTTAAAGATGCCAGTTTTTCGGAAATAATAACCCAGGCCAATAATTGAAATGGTGGAGAAAATCGCTCCAATCATAGCTGAGTTGCTTAAGGTTTTTCGAAGCAGTTCTAGGATTTCCATCGTGAGCTTTCTAACGTAGTTAGTATGGTTGTGTCCATACTAAGTAGATAAGAGTATTTCGACTTGATAAGGCGCAATTTTTTTGTTAAAAATCGTTGCATTTGTAAAAACAAACACAGTTTAATGAAAATTAACCAACATGACTATGAAAGTATCATTCTTTTAGAGTATTTGCTTTTATTTGACACAAAAAAAGCCATCCGTTTGGATGGCAAAAGACTTCCCAAAAAGTGATTTAACTTTGCAAACCTTCGATAAACGCAGTCAAATTGTCTTTGAGTTTCTCGACGCAATACCCACCTTCTACCAAAATCATCATGGGTTTGTTTAAGGCTTTCATTTTTTGTGCTAACTTAAAAAAGCCTTGGGTTGAAACAGCACATTTTGCTTGAGGGTCATCAACGTAAACATCAAAGCCCAATACATGAATAATCACATCTGGATTGTAGGTTTCTACTGCGGCCAGTGCCAGGTCAACGTGTTTGAAAAATCCAGCTTCATCCGTGCCATGTGGCATGGGGTAGTTGAGGTTGTGACCTAAGCCTGCGCCTTTACCTCGTTCATGCTCATAACCTGTGACCACAGGGTAGAAATTCACTGGGGAGCCATGGGTTGAGGCGTACAAAACATCATTGCGTTCGTAAAAAATTTCTTGAATGCCTTGACCGTGATGCATGTCCGTATCAATGATGGCCACTTTGTTGAATGTTTTGCGCAAGTCTTCTGCTGCAATTGCAGCATTGTTCAAATAGCAAAAACCACCGGCGGCATCTTTACGCGCATGGTGACCTGCAGGGCGTGTTAAACACAGTGCTAAGTTCTCTCCATAGGTAATGGCTTGAGAAGCGCTTAAAGCGGTTTGTGCTGCCCAGTAGGCTGAAGTCCAGGTGTGTTTGCCAATTGGAGCACTGCCATCGGCCAAATACATAGCAGCTTTGGCCATGATGCCAACTAAGGCATTGGTATCATTGCGCACATAGACTGTGGTTTGGATTTCCTCACCCATGTCTTCTGGCAAAGCCATCCATTGTGCATGTCCTGTTTTTAGAAACTCAATATAACCTAAGTCATGTACCGCCAAAATAGGGTCAATGCCAAAGTCGTCTGCTGTGGTAATGCTCAAGTTCAGCTCTTGTGTGGACTTTAAAAACTCAGTCATGCGCTCTGGTTTTTCTTGGGGCACTTGCATCTTGCCACGAGAAAAATAAGTGAGTGGTTTGTGGAGCATTTGTTGCTCATGGTAATAAATCTTCATGTTAGGCTCAATTTTTTTTAATGGTTAGTTTAGTAATGAGGGTATTTTTTGGTGTTTAGCGCAATCATGGCAATGAAGCTGGCTAAGGCCAATGCAATCAAGAACAAAGATAGGGGTAAGAAGCTGCCATTGGAGTATTCAGCAATGCTGGTGGCAATCAGTGGGGTTAAACCACCGGCAATGGCACCACAAAACTGATAAGACAATGAGATGCCAGAATAGCGCAGTTGCACGGGGAAAAGGCTGCTGGTAAAACCGGCAATCAAGGCATAAAAACTAGAAATACACAGCATGGGCAGGGTGATGCCCAAAGTGATGCTAAGTAAAGTGCCTTGAGAAACCAATACAAACATGGGGTAAGCAAATAAGCAGCAAAGCCCAGAAACAATAATTAAATATTTGCGCATGCCGACTTTTTCACCGACCCAAGCTGCAAATGGCGTATTGAAAAAGTGAATGACGGCAACCAATAAAATAGCGTTGAGCACCAAATCTTTATTGATGTGTAGGTATTGGGTGGTGTAGGCAACCATGAATGTGGTCACGAAATAAAAACCCGCGACACCAATCACATTGGCCAATAAGGCCCAAACAACCAGTTTTTTATGCTTGGCAAGGAGTTGTTTTAACGGTGATTTTTCTACAGTAGGTGCTTTGGGTGCTGTATGTTCTTTTTCTTTTTGTTCTAAAAACTCAGGTGACTCATTGACACCGTGACGAATTAAAAAACCAATAATCAACAAAACAAAGCTGGCCAAAAATGGCAAGCGCCAGCCATAGCTGTACAAAATTTCTTCAGGCAAGTCACTGATAAACTTGAATGCCAGCGTCGCTAAAATTAAGCCAGCAGGACTGCCAAGCTGTGCGAAAGACGCAAAGAATCCACGGCGGCCGTCAGGGGCATGCTCACCTGCAATCAGTACGGCACCACCCCATTCACCGCCCACAGCCAAACCTTGCAATAGGCGCATGGCGATTAATAAAATCGGTGCTAAGATGCCTGCTTGACTGTAGGTGGGCAGCAAGCCAATGCCAACAGTTGCAAATCCCATTAAAAATAAAGTGATAATCAAAGCACGTTTGCGTCCAATTTTGTCCCCGATGTGACCAAAGACAATGCCACCAACGGGTTTGATAAACAAACCGACAGCAAAGGTAGCAAACGCTGCCATGGTGCCGATAAATGGATTGCTGGTTTTGAAAAACAATTGACCAAAAATCAATGCAGAAGCAAAGGCGTAAATATAAAAATCATAAAATTCAATGGTGGTGCCGATAAAGGCTGCGAAGGCTGCGCGCTTGGGTTGTTTTTTAGAAGCAGTGGGCACAGCAGAGTTGGCAATGCTAATGGATGCCATGGTATTTCTCCTTTGTTATAAAACTTATTTTTATTGTGTTTTTTTATTGTGATTTTGTAGATATTCTTTAACCATAAAACAGTTTAAAGATAAGCCTCAAGACATATTTTCTAATGAAGCTTATTAGTAAAACTGATGGAGTTTGTCCATCACATCGTGCTATCTTGCATTCAGGAAGTTAAAGCACATAAAGCCAATGCTAGGTTATGATGATTGATTGAATGGTTTGAAGAGGTAGAGTAAGGAAAATGATATGGTAATAGGCAGTGCTATGCGCAAAAAAGGCATGGCGGATCGATTGAACTGGGGGTTGTTACATACTTTTTTGGCCATTGTGGAAGAAAAAAGTTTAAGTAAGGCGGCTTTGCGTTTGCATTTGACTCAGTCTGCGGTCAGTCAAAGTTTAAAAAAATTAGAACAGCAAGTTGGACAGAAGTTATTGCATCGCAGCAGTCAAGTATTTGAGTTAACACCCGTTGGCGAAGCTTGTTACAAAGTGGCTTGTTCCATGTATGGCGAAGTCGCAGGCATCAATACCGATGAAGATGGCGGTGAAGAGAGTATTACGGGCAATATTAAATTGCAAATTGTCAGCCGAATTTACAACCAGCGCTACAATGATTTTTTGGCTTCGTTTCAAAAACGCCATCCGAAAGTCAATTTTGAGGTGGAGGTCTTAAAAGGGGTGAATATCATTCACAACTTAAGTCAAAAAGTGCCTGCGATTGGTATTTGCTTGGCAAGACATGAAATGCCTAATTTAAATCGCATTGAACTTTACAATCAGCGTTATGGTTTGTATTGCGGTTTTCACCATCCTTTGTTCAATCAAGAGCACATTGACTTGGATGACGTGCGCAGCCAAAACTTTGTGGCCTTTCAAAGTGAGCAAATAGGTGATGTATTGTCCCCATTGGCTGTGTTCAAAGATGAGCATCGCTTTAATGGGCAAATTTCGTGTTATACCAATGATATGGATGAAGTGGTTCGGATGTTGTATGCTGGTTTTGGCATTGGTTGTTTGCCCAGACAATTGGGTTCAGCTGCGCATTTACAGCATATTTTGCGTGTTTTGCCCCCATTTGATGGTGTGGTGAACATTCCCGTTTATGTGATGTGGCATCAGGCTAGGGCTTTGAGTGCTG
>JASLBZ010000066.1 GCA_030146285.1 Neisseriaceae bacterium
TTCGGGCCAACAAGGCAACAGATGCCATGTTCACATCAACCCCAACTGCATTCACACAATCTTCAACTACTGCATCCAAACTTTTGGCCAAAGCACTTTGATTGACATCATGTTGATACTGCCCCACACCAATGGATTTTGGATCAATTTTCACTAATTCAGCCAACGGATCTTGCAAACGTCTTGCAATCGAAACTGCGCCACGCAAAGACACATCCAGATTGGGAAATTCTTTAGCAGCGAACTCAGAAGCCGAATAAACAGAAGCACCTGCTTCACTGACCACCAATTTGTGTAAACGCTGCTCACCCATGCCTTTAATCAGCTCAGCAACGAGTTTATCGCTTTCACGGCTTGCCGTACCATTGCCAATCGCAATCAATTGCACACCGTGTTTTTTCACCATGCCCGCCAAAACTGCCAAACTGTCGGCCCAATCGTTGCGAGGAACATGCGGGTAAATCGTGGCGGTATCCAATAGTTTACCCGTATCATCAACCACCGCAATTTTGCAACCGGTTCGCAAACCTGGGTCCAGACCAATGGTGCACAAACGTCCTGCAGGTGCAGCCAACAGCAAATCTTTTAGATTGTGTGCAAACACATTAATGGCACCTGTATCTGCGCTTTCTTTTAAGCGATTAAATGCATCTAGCTCCAAAGACAAGAAAATTTTAGCACGCCATGTTAGGCGCACCGTATCACGTAACCATTTATCGGCAGCGCGATTCTTATCTTCAATGTTAAATTGCTTGGCAATTTTTTCTTCAAATTCGCTAATGTGCGTCACAGGTAATTCTGCATCTTGGTACAACAAAGCCACATTCAACAAACCTTCATTGCGACCACGCATCATAGCCAAAGCCCGATGTGATGGCGTGCTTTTAATGCTTTCTTGGTGGTCAAAATAATCAGCAAATTTGCTGGCTTCGGTTTCTTTTCCTTTGACCACTGTGCTTTTGATTTCAGCAACTTGCCACAAGCGCTCGCGCAATGCACCAATCAAAGCAGCATCTTCGGCAAAATGCTCCATCAAGATGGCACGTGCACCATCTAAGGCAGCCTTCACATCTGCAACGCCTTTTTCGATATCAACAAAGCGATTGGCAATCACTTCTGGGTCTTGTTCAGGATTTGCTAACAAGCCAATCGCCAAATCATTCAAACCGGCTTCACGGGCAATTTGCGCTTTGGTTCTGCGTTTGGGCTTGTATGGCAAGTACAAATCTTCTAATACGGTTTTGTTGTCTGTTGCCAAAATTGCCGCTTCCAGTTCAGGGCTCAGCTTGCCTTGCTCGCCAATGCTTTTTAAAATAGTCGCCTGACGATCAAGCACTTCGCGCAAATACTCCAAACGCTCTGCCAATGTACGCAACTGCGTATCATCTAAGCCACCGGTTACTTCTTTGCGGTAACGTGCCACAAACGGAACAGTTGCACCCTCATCAAGCAAACTCACCGCAGCAGTGACTTGAGCTGCGCGCACGCCTAATTGCGTGGCAATTTTATCAACAATATTCATAAAGCCCTAAAAGTGTTGAAAACAAAAGAACACAGCATACCATTTTTTATAACATGACAAAACACAGGACAAAAAAAGCTGCCCATCGGCAGCCTTCTTCATGACATTTCATTTTTAATACATGCAAGAACCCATGTTTTGGCGTCTTGTTTTCCATACCTGTTTTTGTTCTGGCGTCAGCACATTGTAAAATTCATTTTGCATTTTCCAAGCGCCAACCATGCGATTGATTCGCCCATTTTGAAACTCACGAGCCAATTTATTCGCTGCTTTGCCATCAAATTTATCGCTGGCAATCAGGGCTTGAACTTGCTGATGATGCGCTTGCCAAGCATTGATATCTTGTTGGTTCATCTGCATTTTTTGCTGTTGGATTTGTAGTGCCTGAATTTTTTGCTGCTGCTCAACACTCAAATTCAATTGTGACCACATTGCACCAGATTGAGCATTGTTATTACCATTGCCCCAAACACAATCACCCATATTTTGCATTGGCTGCATTGGGTTGTGCATGCCGCCACGACCCATGCCCTGCTGCGCTTGCGCCCCTGCAGCCATTGCCACCAAAACCACTGCCATCAATGTTTTTTGTTGCCATAATTTTGTTTTCATTACTCTGATATCCTTTTATCATTGCATTAAAAATAAAATACGATCACAACAATATAACCCATATATCATAATAAAGATACGCAATTACTCAATAAGAAAACAATACTGATATTAAATCAATCTAGCTGAGCAACCATAACGCGCAAATGTCTGATTTGTGCAAATCGTTTATTGTCTGCACTTTGAATCGCCAAGAAAGAATCAATGTCTTTTTTGGTCAACTGTCTGACCGGCAACGCAGCTGTCGCAGGATTCACTGCCTGACCACCCACTCGCACTTCATAGTGAAGATGTGGCCCAGTCGAACGACCTGTTGAACCCACAAAACCAATCACTTCACCTGGCTGCACTGCTTTACCAGGGCGCATACCAGAAGCAAATGCACTCATGTGCCCGTATAAGGTTTCCAAGTTATTGCGATGTCGAATCACAATCGCATAACCATATCCACCTTTGACACCGACTTCTTCAATCACACCTGCAGCAGGCGCAACAATGGGTGTGCCTGATGGCGCAGCATAATCGATACCAGCATGGCTTTTCCAAACCTGCAAAATCGGATGAAAACGGGTACCAAATGGTGAACTAATGCGAGAGTACTTCACAGGCTCAACACTAAAACCACCTTTGCTTAGCGGCCGGCCATTGCCTGAATAAAAAGCACCATTGTCTTCACCATGCTCATAATAAAAAGCTTGATGGGTTTTGCCTTTGTGGCGGACTTCAACGGCTTGAATGTTGCCAGTGGCAATGGGTTGACCACGGAAAAAATGGTTCTCAAAAATCACCCGAACCGCATCGCCCTCTTGCAAATCATCCAAAGAGAATTGATCACTAAACAATTCATTGATGGTTTCACGAATTTCCACGGGAACACCCGCACGCGCCAAAGCACCACGAGCAGACGTTTGTACAGTGATCGCACGCATGGTCACGATGGTTTCTGTGTCAGCAATATTGCTAGAAACTTGCCAAACACCTTGTTGTTTTTCTAAGGCGACCAGATTTTTCTCGCCATCTTCAGCATCATGAAAAAACTGAAATGCTTGCAGTTCATCGTTTTGATCCAATTGCACACTGATCAATTGTCCAGCATGAATCCTGGGCATATCGCCTTGAAAGTTTTTCTGAATCAGCTCGGTGATTCCTGTTTCTGACATGCCTTGAGCACGCAGAAAATCCTTAAAATTGTCGCCAACACCGATTTCATATTCCATCCAATATCGGGTTGGTTGTTTTTGTAAATTGATTTGAGGCAATGGCAATCTTTCCACCACACGCTCGAAGTTGGGGCGCTCGGTTTTTTCAGTTCCTGCCGTTGCCCAAACCATACTGGCACTTAGCAAACCAACAGTCGCCACACCCACGCCAGCCCACGCCCATTTGTGGTGGGCTTTTCTTTCTGTTTTAGCCAGTAACATAACCAACCAATTTCGCATTGACTTCCCTCAGTAACAATCAAAAGATTTATCTTCTGGTTGCATCATAAAATTCAGATTCAAATATTACCATACACAACAATATGATATCCACAAACCAATGCAAAATTGGCAGATACTTTGTGCTTATTGCAGATAACGCACAATGTTAAGCGATGATGGTGCTTTTCTTGGTGAAAATGGGACAGCAAGCAACATGAAAAAGCTGCTTATAGTAAAATGATTGCCTTACTTAAATCTTTGAAACTGAAGACCATGCGATTGCAACTTTGTGTACCCGGTTTACTCTGGACTCATGCCAACAGTACGGGGCAAAAACCCCAAGCTTTAACGACACCCGCTTTGGACAATATCCTGCGTTTTGGTGTAACGGAACGTGCTCACATCAGTTTAACGCAACTGCAAGCCAATATTATTCGAAAACCAAGCTTGCTTGAGTTTGCCAAATCACAATTGCAAATTGCAAACAACACACCAGCTTTTTTTGCCAGTCCTTGTATTCAAAAGCTGGAAATGAACAGCGTCAATTTATTGGCTGGTTCAGCATTGGCCATACAAAAAAAAGAAGCACACAGCATTTGCCAGTCCTTAACCGAATTTTTACCTGATTTGGGTTGGCATTTTTACCCTTGGCTGCCTGAATTGTGGGTCGTAACCTGTCCCAAACCCCCGCAATGGCAAACACCCATGATTACAGAAATGATGGGACAAGTAGACCGTTCAGTTAGGCCTGAAGGTGAAGAAGCGCGCCTAATCATGCGCACCCAAGCAGAAATACAAATGTTTTTAAGTAGCCATCATATTAATGTCGCTCGCAAAGAGCACCAAATGCAAATCAATGGCGTCTGGTTTTGGCGTGACTTGGTCAGCAATAACGATATTTTAAATACTGCCGATGGCATTATTGCCGCAGATGATGCATTGCTAAGCGACGACCATCCACTAAGCCACAGCGCCCCTTATGATTTTGCTGCTTGGGAGCAATTGTGTCAGGAGTTTCCTGAAGCACAAAACCAAACAGCTTGTATTTACCTTGATGACGTCCTCATGCCCAGTTTGTTTGCCGATATTTGGGGTTACCAAGACAAAGTCAATGCACTAGAACAACGCTATTTCGCACCCATTTGGCAAGCACTTTGCCAGGGCAAAATATCAGAGCTTACTTTGCTTAGCAACGGTGACACTGGCTTGGTGACTCGCATCAAAGCCAAAGCACACCGTGCTTTTTGGAAACGAAAAATCACTTTGCAACAATTATCATCATGAACACTAAAATTCAAAACCGCCCAGTGAATCACACTGCATTTGAACACTTAACCGCCAACGGTGTGTCTACACTGATGGCTCGTTTGTATGCTGCTCGCAACATTGAAAGCATTGATGAAACCAATACCAGTTTTCAGCATTTATTGCATTTTGAAAAACTGCACAATTGCACCCAAGCCGCCCAAGAACTTGCTGATGCCATTTTGCAGAAAAAAAACATCTGCATTGTTGCCGACTATGATGCCGATGGTGCAACTGCTTGCACAG
>JASLBZ010000083.1 GCA_030146285.1 Neisseriaceae bacterium
CCTTCTTTCAAAGAACAAACATTGAATATGGCAAAAATCCTGGGCAAAACCGCTGAAGCGGAAAAGCAATTGGCACAATTGGATGCTGATATTGCCGATTTAAAAACCAAAACGGCAGGTAAAACGGCTTTGGTTGTGATGGTCAATAATGACAAGCTAGCGGCATATGGCGCAGGCTCTCGCTTTGGTAACATTCACGACTTGTATGGCTTCACACCTATCGATTCAAGCATCAAAGTGGGCTTACATGGTATGGCCATTTCACCTGAATTTATCGCTGAGAAAAACCCAGATTACTTGTTTGTGATTGACCGCGGCGCAGCCATTACCAAAGAAAAAGATGCTGCCAAAGCAGTATTGAACAATGACTTTGTTAATAAAACCAAAGCAGCCCAAAACAACCACATTGTTTACTTGGACTCTGCCAATTGGTATTTAACCACAACAGGTCTTGGCGGCATGAAAGCCATGACCAAAGAAGTCGCTGATGCGGTAAAATAATCCGCTGTTAGTATCCCAAAAGCGTACCTAAGCGGTACGCTTTTTTTAATTTCATCCTCAATCTGATGATCCGCACAGCCCAAAATTATGTTTTTTTGTTGGCTGCTTTTAGCAAAAAAGTTTGGACTTTGCGCATTGGCATTCACTCTTGCTATCTTGCTTCACACAAAACCACTTAATACAAAAACCAAACCAACATTGTCTATTGCGCAAGCCCAAAACAAAAAAAACACCGCAACCCAATCAAATCATTCCCTATTTTTCGATTTAGTATTATTCCAATGTTATAATTCAACCATATCCATCCTATTCAGATTGGAAGATAGCCTATGCAGATTCAATATCAATTAACCCAAGATGAGTTTATTGCCGCCATGCGCATTGCCATTCGAAAGTTGACGACACATGGCAAGGTTCAAATCATCACGTTTGTATTAATGGGTTTTTTATTTTTGTATTTATCGTTCTCTATTCTTGTGGCTTTCTCTCGCTGTGTGCCTTTATTTTCAATGGAATATTTTGAATTGCTGCTGCACAATTATCGGATCTTTGTTGTCATCGGATTTTTAATCATTGCTGTTTCATTCTTAATCAATGCCTACCGTTTTCCCAATTACCACATGAAAAAATGGGTTAAAAAACCCGTGAATCAAGCTGTATTTGAAAACACAAACATTGTTTTAAATGAACACAGCATTCATTTTATCAGCAACACTGGAAGCGAATCCAAAATCGTTTGGCAGCAGTTGGGGCGAACTATTCAAGTGAAGCATTTTTTCCTATTGGAAATCAGAGAAAATGATTTTTTGATTATTCCAAAAACCAAGATGAGCGATGCGCAAATACATTATATAGACAATGCTTTTTTGCAATATGCATCTCATTACCAACAAAAATCCTATTAAAGAATATGCAAGCCAAGCAATAACATATCTTTTTATTCGCCCCCCAAAACACCTTGCTTGAAAAATCTACAAGCCCAAGGCTTGTGTTCGCCTGGCTGTCATCTTGTCTTGTAAGCCAAGCAGCGTTGTCTTAGGCAAAGTAACTAAGGCAGCCTGAAACAATTTCTCTTCGATAACCATGTGCTCTTGGTAACCTTTCACAAAAGCAAATAAAACTGCCCAATCTGTTTCCCTATCCAAAACCTCAAGCTTTTGCTGTAATTCTTGCCAATAACCATCAAATTGTTCATGCTGTCCCAGCAAATACACAATATCCGCTTGGTGCTCAGGCGCAGCTGCCAACAATGCAGGAAACAAGTCCTCACTCTCATCTAAGTGGTGTAACGGTGCTGCTTGGGTAAAATAGCGAATAATTTGCGCTACATCACGCTTTACCATGTCATTACTGCCTTTTTCTCGTAAGTAATCGGGCAGCAATAACAATTGCTGGCAAAAGCGGGCAACTTTCTCATGGCAAGAGAACAAAATACCCAAAGGATTGTCATTTTGTTCTTTTGGATTTTGCGTGTTATTGAACAGTATTTGCATGGTATCTTCCTTAAAAACAAAAGCCCATGGCCTGATAATTCAGAACAATGGGCTTTGGCTTAAGCTTTTGAAATAAAAAGCATCCTGAAAACTCAGTTTTTTTGGTCAACAAGCATTTCTTGCATTAATTGCATGCCCCACTGCCAACCATGCAAATGACTGGCAATAAAGCCTTCTACTGGGGATTTCAACATCTTCGCCCCCATTTGCGTTGCCAAATCCTGACACCACTGCAATTGCTCTGCAGATGCTGCTTCAGACTCAATCACGCTACACAAGAAATTGGCACGGGCTTTGGACAATGTTTTGGCATCATCGTCTTTCCAGCTGTCTTTATTGGGAGAAACCAGCATTGCGCCTTGAATCTTGCGCTGTGTGGTGATGTCGCTTTGGTATAACCATGCCAAAAATGCAGCAACGCCAGTGCCATAAGCCACCACCATGTATTTGGTTTCATTTTCAGCTTGCAATGCATTTTTTAATTGTGCTTGCCAAGTTGCAATGGTGTCGTTAACAGAGCATTCAACTGCCGTGTAGCTAGGGTAGCTTTTTTCCCAGCGATCCATCCAAGCAGCTTCATTTTCTTTGTCATGTAAATCAACTAAAACGATATTTTCTAAATCCGTCATGGTTTACAACCCTTCATAATCAACAACAAGTGGAGCATGGTCTGAAAATTTAACATCTTTATACACGCTAGCGCTGATTGCTTTGGCATCCCCTTGCAGGTATGTCATTTGGTAATCAATGCGCCAACCCACATCATTGGCATAGGCTTTTCCTCGATTACTCCACCAAGTATAGCCCGCTTGTTCTGGGTATAAAGTACGCCAAGTATCATTCCAACCCAGCTCTTGAATGACCTTGCCTATCCAAGCACGCTCTTCTGGCAAAAATCCTGAATTTTTTTGGTTGCCCTTCCAATTTTTAATATCAATATTGTT
>JASLBZ010000111.1 GCA_030146285.1 Neisseriaceae bacterium
AAAACTTGTTTGCAAACTTGGTGAGGCAAAAGGCTGGTGCCCATTTCAAAGCCTTTGCAAGCAGTTAAAATGGGTTTGTGGCCCATGTTTAATTGTTTGATGGCTTCAAGGCTTGAGCGCAGTCCAATCATGGGCGTAACGATTAAAATCAAATCTGCATCGCAAAGAGCGACATCGAGTAATGGCGTAACAGCGAGGTTCTTTGGAAAAGGGAATCCGGGCAAATAGCGTTGGTTCTGGCCTTCTTTTAAAATGTGCTCACAGTGTTCTGGGTTGTGACCCCATAACGAAATTTGATGGCCATGATGTGCAAAGTGCAATGCCAATGCACTTCCCCAAGCACCTGCGCCCAATACTGCAATATTCATATTGATTATCGTGTCTTTAGAAATCGAATCAACACACTTTAGCAAATAAAAATTAAAACGCAAAATTCTGTAGGTGCTTTTTTACAAAAAAAAAGAATCGAAATGTTGTGATGTCCTGCGAAATGCTTTCTTTCATCAAAACCTGTCGATTTTATTGGCAGTGTGATAAAATTCCCGCCTAAAGCTATAAATAAACATTGATTTTGCCGAATAATTCGGCCATTATGCTGATTATTCAGCAACGTTTTTTGGCTTAAAAGAATATTTTTATTATTAAAATCAGCTATTTGATTTTATTTTTTCAATTTTAGATATGAAACTCTAATTTTATTGGGTACAATTCTATTCAATAAAAATTAGGGTTAAATATTCAAAAAACCCCACTTTATGATTATTAAAGGTGTAAAGGATTAAACATGGATAACAACATCGAACAGCGCGTTAAAAAAATCGTTGCCGAACAACTAGGCGTGAGCGAAGCTGAAGTTAAAATTGACTCTTCTTTCCAAGAAGACTTAGGCGCTGACTCTTTGGATACAGTTGAATTGGTAATGGCTTTGGAAGAAGCTTTCGGTTGCGAAATTCCTGATGAAGATGCAGAAAAAATCACAACTGTACAACAAGCTATCGACTACGTTTCTGCAAATTTAAACTAATTTGTATTTCGATTTTAAAGCATGTAAGTTGCCTCTGTTTGGACCCGACATCAAGCATGTTAGCCCAATAAACAGAGGCAATTTTATTGATATAGGTAGATAACACATGAGTAAAAGAAGAGTTGTCATCACTGGTTTGGGGCAAGTTTCTCCAGTTGGTAATGATGTTGCGACAGCATGGTCAAACCTATTGGCCGGTAAAAGTGGTATTGGTGAAATTACCCGCTTTGACACCACTGAGTACGCAACGCATTTTGCCGGTGAAGTAAAAGACTTTGATATTTCTGAATACATTTCAGCCAAAGATGCTCGCCGCATGGATTACTTTATCCATTATGGTATTGCAGCTGCTTACCAAGCAATTGCAGATGCAGGTTTAGATGACATTGCTGATTTGGATAAAACTCGTGTGGGTGTCAATATCGGCTCTGGTATTGGCGGTTTACCGTTGATTGAAGACACCGCTGTTGTGTCTTTTGAAAATGGCCCACGTAAAATTGGCCCATTCTTCATCCCTGGTTCTTTGATTAACATGATTTCAGGTCATGTTACGATTAACAAAGGCTACCAAGGTCCTAGTTATGGTATCGTTTCTGCTTGTACCACAGGAACCCACTGTATTGGCGATTCGATGCGTCTGATTCAGTATGGTGATGCGGACATTATGGTCGCAGGTGGTGCTGAAGGTGCAATTACTGGTTTGGGCATGGGTGGTTTTAATGCATGTAAAGCATTGTCAACTCGCAATGATGACCCACAAGCTGCTTCTCGTCCGTGGGACAAAGGACGCGATGGTTTTGTGATGGGCGAGGGTGCTGGTGTATTGGTACTAGAAGAATACGAACATGCCAAAGCACGTGGCGCAAAAATTTACGCGGAAGTGATTGGCTATGGCATGAGCTCAGATGCCTATCATATTACTGCACCGATGACAGAAGGCCTTGGCGCTGCGCTTGGCATGAGCAATGCACTTCGTGATGCTGGTATTGATCCAAGTGAAGTTGACTATGTGAATGCGCATGGTACATCAACGCCACAAGGCGATGCTGCTGAAGTGGCTGCCATTAAAAAAGCATTTGGTGAACACGCTTACAACTTGGTTGTTAACTCAACCAAATCCATGACAGGTCACTTGTTGGGTGGTGCTGGTGGTGTTGAAGCGGTTTATACTGCATTGGCATTGAAAAACCAAGTGTCACCGCCAACCATTAATATCGTTGACCAAGATATTGAAGCAGGTTGTGATTTGGACTTTAATAAAGATGGTGCTCGTGAGATGACAATCAACACAGCCATTTCTAACTCATTTGGCTTTGGTGGTACCAACGGTACTTTGGTCATGAGACGTATTGAAGACTAAACACATAGTATTTAAAAAGCTGCCTAAATAGGCAGCTTTTTTGATGGCAGCCTGAAAAATAAAACGGTGGATTTGAAATTCAGAAAAAGCCGATAAAAATTCAAATTTTCTTTGTGAGCAGAACTTATATGGTGCAATAAATCATGCTAAAGTAGAGGTTTGCTTGGACAGCGCCGGCACACAAAGCAAAGTGGACTTTATGTCGTATTTGCAAGACGCTGCCTGAAGACGATTTTACCAATAACGTTGTAAGATAAAGGACTCACATCATGTTTAAGCATGTTGATTTTTATGCAGGCGATCCGATTTTAAGTTTGGTTGAAACCTATAACAAAGACCCACGTTCAGAAAAAGTAAACTTGGGTATTGGTCTTTACTATGATGAAGATGGTCGTATTCCATTATTAGGTTCGGTTCAAAAAGCAGAAACAGCACGTGCGAATGCGCCAAGCCCACGCCCATATTTGCCGATGGAAGGTTTGATGACATATCGCCAGGCCGTACAACGTTTGTTGTTCGGTGCTGATTGCCAAGCTGTTGCAGAAGGTCGTGTTGCTACCATTCAATCACTAGGTGGTTCTGGTGCATTGCGTGTGGGTGCTGAGTTCATACACAAATATTTCCCTCAAAGCGTTGCTTATGTGAGCGACCCTACATGGGCGAACCACATTGGTATTTTTGAAGGTGCTGGTTTTGAAGTTAAAAAATACCCTTACTACGATGCCAAAACAGGTGGTGTGCGTTTTGAAGAAATGATTGCATTTTTCAAAGCATTGCCAGCCAAATCAGTACTAATCTTGCATCCTTGCTGCCATAACCCAACGGGCGTGGATTTAACACCGGCTCAGTGGGATGAAGTGATTGCAGTAGTGAAAGAGCATGACTTGATTCCATTTATGGACATCGCTTACCAAGGTTTTGGTAAAGACTTAGACACAGATGCTTACGCAATTCGCGCAGCAGTTGCTGCTGGCTTAACCTTGTTTGTGAGCAATTCATTCTCTAAAAACTTGTCATTCTACGGTGAGCGTGTAGGTGGTTTGTCAGTGGTTTGCCCAAGTGCTGAAGAAGCTGCTTTGGTTATGGGTCAATTGAAATTGGCAATTCGCCAAATGTATTCAAACCCACCATTTCATGGTGGCCACGTTGCTGCTGATGTGATGAATGACGAAGGTTTATACGCTGAGTGGGTTGGCGAAGTGGCGATGATGCGAGACCGCATTAAACTTATGCGTCAAAAATTGTATGAAGTATTGTCTGCTAAAGTGCCAAGCCGTGATTTTAGCTATTTCATTACCCAACAAGGCATGTTCAGCTTCACAGGTTTAACACCTGAGCAAGTAGACCGTTTGCGTGAAGAATTCGCCATCTACTTGGTTCAATCAGGCCGTATGTGTGTGGCTGGCTTGAACACCAAAAACATTGACTACATTGCCAATGCATTTGCAGAAGTATTGAAATAATTCATAGTTGAGTTGTTTATCAAAAAAAGGCAGCCTGTTATGTTCAGGCTGCCTCTTTTTGTACCGAAACGATGGATTAAATACTTTGATCCATTTGATTCGCAGGAATACCGTGTTGGCTAACGCCCAAATAGCGCGCAGGTACGCCAATGGCTGTGGTGTAAGCGGGTACGTCTTGTACCACGACGCTGCCGGCACCAATTTTGGCACAATCATTCACGCGGATATTGCCCAATACCGAAGCATTCGCACCAATCATCACGCCATCGCCAATTTTTGGATGGCGATCGCCAGACTCTTTGCCCGAGCCGCCCAAAGTAACACCGTGTAGCATTGAGATGTTGTTACCAAGAACGGCTGTTTCGCCAATCACAACGCCGGTGCCATGGTCAATCATGATGCCACGACCCATGCGTGCAGCAGGGTGGATGTCGACACCAAAAACTTCAGAGGCGCGGTTTTGTAAAAAGTAAGTCAGGGTTTTGCGATTGGCTCGCCACAAAGCATGGTTAATGCGGTGTGCTTGAATGGCATGAAAGCCCTTGTAATACAAAAGCGGTAAACAATATGCATCACAAGCAGGGTCACGCTCATAATAAGCAGCAATGTCAGCTTGCATGGCTTCGCTGATTTCATTGTTGTCACTTAATATTTCGCAAAAAATTTCATACAGCGCGCGCGCATCCATCACAGGACTGGCTAGTTTGCTGGATAAATGAAAAGCCAATACTTTATTGATGTGGTCATGACGCAAAACAGTGGCGTGCAAGAAACTTGCCAACATGGGCTCATCAATGGCAGCCTGTTCGACTTCTTCACGAATGGTATACCATAAGGTTACTTCGGGTCTGGTAGGTGTATTCATATGGTTCATTAAACAATAAACAGTCAGTTATTTGTGGATAACTGACATATGTTTAGAAAAAGATAAGGATGATGTGGCTTAGTGTAACGCTTAAAGCAAGACAATATCAAATTGTTCTTGGTGGTAAGTGTTTTCAATGGCCAATGAGATGGGTTTTTCAATAAACTCGCTTAACATGGTCAAGGACTTTGATTCTTCATCCAAGAATCGGTCGATGACCATTTGGCTGGCCAAAATTCGGTAGCCATTGGTTTTTTGATTGCGACGCGATTGGTAGACAATTTCTCGTTGAATTTCGTAGCAAATGGTCTGAGGCGTTTTCATTAAGCCGCGTCCTTGGCAATAAGGACAGGCTTCACATTCCACATGCGCTAAGCTTTCTCGGGTACGCTTGCGTGTTAACTCTACCAAGCCTAAGCTGGTAAAGCCATTGAGTGTGACGCGGGTTCTGTCATTGCTAAGCGCTTTGGCAAACTCGGAGAGCACAGCTTGCTGATGCTCTTCTTTGTCCATATCGATAAAATCGATGATGATGATGCCGCCGATATTGCGAAGACGCAGTTCTCTGGCGATGGCATGGCAGGCTTCAATATTGGTTTTATAAATGGTTTCATCAAAATTACGAGTACCGACAAAGCCGCCTGTATTCACATCGATTGTGGTCATGGCTTCGGTAGGATCAATAATCAAATAACCCCCAAAACGCAAATTCACACGAGGTTGTAAAGCTCGGCTGATTTCAGCGTCAACACCATAAGTCGCAAACAAAGGGTGTTCACCATTGAATAGCTCAATCTTATCCACAGCACGTTGTACAAATTGCTCAGCGAAAGCTTTCATACGTTGGAAGTTTTCGTTGGAATCAATCAAGATTTTTTTTGTATTGTCATTGAACATATCACGCAAGACGCGCATGCCCAAGGACAGATCTTGGTAAAGCATGGTTTGCGCAGGCTTGGTTTTGGATAAATAACGAATGTGTGACCAGACTTTGCTTAGATAATCGATGTCGGCTTTTAAATCTGCATCGGATGCATCTTCTGCACTGGTGCGAATAATATAGCCGTGGCAAGCATCGCTTGGAATTAAACTTTCCATGCGGCTTTTTAAGCTTAAGCGTTCGGCTTCATTTTCAATGCGTTGTGAAATGCCAATGTGTTCATCTTGAGGCAAATGCACCAAGAAGCGGCCAGCCAGTGAAATCTGGGTTGATAACCGAGCACCCTTGCTGTTAATGGGGTCTTTAATCACTTGAACCAAGACGGTTTGACCATCGAAAACCACTTGTTCAATGCGCAATTCTTGGCTTGGATGTTGGCGATTTTCAAACACATCGACGATGTGTAAAAATGCCGCACGCTCTAAACCAATATCAATGAAAGCGCTTTGCATGCCGGGCAAGACACGTTTTACTGTGCCCAAATAAATATTGCCAACCAAGCCTCGGTGGCTATTGCGTTCAATGTGCAGTTCACAGACGGTGTCATTTTCTAAAGTTGCTACACGGGTTTCCTGTGGTGTGATGTTCACCAAAATGGTTTCAGGAGGCCGCACAACATCTTTGCTTAAAGCAATGGTTTGTTGCAACATGTGGGTTTCTTTCTAATCTAAATGTCTTTTGCAAAACACACCATGCTAAATGGTGTGCTGAACAAAAAAATCATTTGTTTTGAAGACAATCAATACCACATTTTTGTAATAATTGTGCTGTTTCATACAAAGGTAATCCCATGACACCAGTATAACTGCCAATGAGGTGGCTGACAAATATTGCACCATAACCTTGAATGCCATAACTGCCAGCTTTGTCCATGGGTTCTTCTGTATCAATGTAAGCTGTAATCTCGCTATCCGTGATGTCTTTAAAACAAACATCACTGATTTGTGTGCTTAAAAAGTGTTGACCTTTAAAGTAAACACACACGCTGGTAATCACTTGATGGGTCTGACCTGAAAGTGTTTTTAGCATGTTAAATGCGTTATTTTTATTATTGGGTTTACCCAGAATGAGATTATCAATGGCAACTGAAGTATCAGCGCTTAAGATAGGCCAATCGGGATTTAAATTCAAATGGGTGGCAATGGCTTGTTGTGATTTTTCTCGTGCCATGCGCTCGGTATAACGAACAGCATCTTCATTAGTATAAGGGGTTTCATCAATTGTTGCCGAGATTTTTTCAGGCTGCATGCCCAATTGTTGGAGCAGTTCAAAACGGCGGGGACTACCAGAGGCCAGATAAATCGATTTCATTAATATTTTGCCATATGCATATTGTTTATTGGGTTTTGTACTTATTTGCTTAAAATACAAACGATCTGTGTTTTAAAAGTGGTTGTGCCAGTCTTGTTATACCGGATATTTATTAAAATATGACTGTTTTTCAAAATACATTGGGTATTGAAAGGCCAGTTTGTCTTAAGCACTTTTGCCATCGTGTTTGACGGCACCATTGAGTAATTTGTCCAAGAGCGCAGTGGGTAAAATGCGTTTCAAAACCCAAAATGCCTTGCTTGGCGTGGTGACTTGGTAGCGTGCTTTAGGGCGTTTGGCTTGTAAGGCTTTGGCACATACTTTGGCACAATCATCTGCACTTAAAGTAAAAGGTGCGGCCGGACCTTTAGTTTTCAAGCGTTGTAATTGACCTAAATAAGCCAAGCGATGAATGCTGTTGTCCATATCGACGTGTTTTTCGAATTGAATCAAGGCGTTTTCTCGGAAACGGCTGGCAATGGGACCTGGTTCAATGAGGCTGATGCTAATGCCGCTGTTCACCAATTCATGGCGTAAAGTATCCGCCATGCCTTCAAGTGCAAATTTACTGCTGTTGTAAGCGCCACGCCATGGCATGGCTGCAAAGCCAAGAACACTGCTGTTGATTAAAATGCGGCCTGAGTTTTGTTTTCTGAAAATTTTAATGGCTTCATTCATGCTCTCCCAAGTGCCAAAGACATTGGTTTCATATTGCATTCGCAAAGCTTCACGACTCATGTCTTCGACCGCGCCCGTTTGGCCGTAACCTGCGTTGGCAAAAAAAGCATCCAGTTTGCCATTGGTTAATTCCAACACTTGTTTGAAGGCAGTCTGAATGCTGTCGCTGTCGGTAATGTCCATGCGCACACACCGCAAACCTTCATTTTGTAAGCGCGTGACATCGCCTGCCTTGCGGCATGAGGCGATGACTTTCCAACCTTGTTCTTGTAAATGTTTGGCTGTGGCGTAACCAATACCACTGGAGCAACCAGAAATAAAAATAGCAGGCATAATCGCTTTCAAAAAAAGGGTGCCTTCTTTATAAAACAAAGCGCTCTTCTTGGCTATGATTTACTGCCAAACAGCATCATGCCGTTGCGTTATTACTCAATTCCAACCATTTTGTGGGTTTGTAAGCTCAATTGCCAATGTGTTTTTATGCCTCTTTCATTGAGCTGACCGATTTGTGTGATGGTTTGCAATAGATTGCTGCTGCCATTGGTATCCAGTGGCGATAAGTAGTAACGCTTGGCCGTGATGTGCTGCTCTAGCCAAGCACAAAAAGACCTCACATCACCATCCACCACCACTCGGATTTCATCGGCATGGCTGACATGTTGGTGCACATATTTTTCGGCATAACAGGCTTTGGGGCTAATGGAGATGTAGTCAATTTCACTGGGAATGGGCATTAAGCCATTGCTTTCAATGGCCAGATAATAACCTAAAGATTTGAGCTTGCTTAAAAGCACGCCAATATTGGCTTGTATGGTGGGCTCGCCTCCTGTGATCACAATGTTCTTGGCATTGAAACTTTGCACTTTGGCAAGGATGTCATTTAACGAGGTGCTGTCAAATTGATGGTAATTGGTGTCGCACCAAGCGCAGGCCAAATTGCATTTTCCAAAGCGAATAAAAATACTGGGCATGCCTGTGTTAAAGCCTTCGCCTTGTAAGGTTTCAAAGATTTCGACAATGCGGTATTGAGGATTCATCATGCAATATCCTCTTCATATTCACAACAAGAGCTTGGTGTTTCCCAAAGTTGCACACGGCAAATAGGCAAGTGTTGTGCTTTTAAGGTTTCAAAAATCCACTGAGTGATGTTTTCTGCGGTGGTGGGTGAATTCAAGGCAAAGGTTTTTCGTTGCCAAGAATTTAACAGCTGTGCCAATTCAGTCTCTTGTGGGCTGTTTTTGTTAAAAGCATAAGCATGGTCTAGCTTTTGAATAATGTGTTCTTTGACAATGGATTTTAAATCACTAAAATCCATGACCATGCCAGCTTTGGCACCGTGTTGAATAATGTCACCGGAAATGGTGACACAAAGTTGGTAGGTGTGACCGTGTAGATTTTGGCATTTGCCATCATGACTGTCGAGCATGTGCGCCATATCGAACGCAAATGTTTTGCTTACTTTCATTGGTTTTTCCATAGTTTTGTTTTGGCTTTGATGAGCAAGGTGGGAGGATTACGAACCACACGAAGGGCAAATTATACGCACAAATTCAAAAAAAGCATGTTATTGGAAAAGTAAGAATGCTTAAACATTCTCGCTTTTTGGATTGGAAAGCTTCAGGATGCCTTACTTCAGGCAGCCTGTAAGGCTTAAAAAAGCTTGAAATGATATTTAAAACAAGGTGAATTTAAATGGATGTTTCCATCGTAATGGCTTTATGGGCATTGGCCGTTTCGGCATTTACTTCAGCAACCATTTTGCCAGGCAGCTCAGAAGTGGCATTGGCCGTTTATATAGAAGCTTTTGGCAATGAGGTGTTTTTAGGCTGGTGTGTGGCCACTATTGCCAATGGTTTGGGCAGTGCCACCTCGCTTTGGCTCGGGCGCTTGATTCCACCCAAAAAAATGCCCTCAGTTAAGATTCAATCCCTGATCAATCGCTTTGGTAGCGCCAGCATGTTATTGGCGTGGCTACCTATTGTGGGTGATGCTTTGCCAGTGGCTGCCGGTTGGCTACGGCTACGGATATTGCCATGTTGTGTGTACTTGCTAATTGGCAAAGGCATTCGATATGCCATCATTATTTTGTTGTGGCAAAATGGCGGTTCAGCTGTCTTTAATTCGTTTTTCGGTTAAGTAAAGCATTAAAACACGGTACAATGGCGCCTTGATAAAAAGGAAATAGCTACATGAAAGAGCATCGCGCCCGTAAACGGTTTGGTCAGAATTTTTTGCAAGATACGCGCATTATTCAAGACATTGTTAATGCGGTGCGTCCTGAGCCTGATGATGTGGTGGTGGAAATTGGCCCCGGTTTGGCTGCGATTACCACGCCTTTGGCACAAAAGCTGAATCAGTTGCATGTTGTTGAAATTGACCGCGATATTGTGACGCGCCTTAAAAAATTACCATTTGCAGACAAATTGGTGATTCACGAAGGTGACGTGTTGCAATTTGATTTTCGAAGCATTCCAGGTAAAAAGAAAATTGTGGGTAATTTGCCTTATAATATTTCAACACCGCTATTGTTTGCTTTGGCAGAGGTTGTGGATGAAATTCACGATATGCATTTTATGTTGCAAAAAGAAGTGGTTGAGCGCATGGTGGCCAAACATGGTATTAATGACTATGGTCGTTTGAGTGTTATGCTGCAATACTACTTTGATATGGAATGGCTCATTGACGTGCCACCAGAGTCTTTTGATCCTGCACCCAAAGTGGACTCAGCAGTGGTTCGCATGATTCCTGATTATGGTCGTGTGGGCATTGCGACAAACTTTGAGCACTTTGCTAATTTGGTTCGCAATTCGTTTGCACAGCGTCGAAAAACCTTACGCAATAACCTAAAAGGTTTGGCCAATGATGATGATTTCGCTGCGGTTGGCATTGACCCAACAGCACGAGCAGAGCACATTGCCCCAGAAACTTACGTCAAACTCAGTAACTATTTACTGCAAAAAAACTAAATATTGATACAATAAGCCATTCATTTTAATTGTTAGAATTTTTCGAGAGATGCCATGATTCGTTTTGCTAATGTCCACAAATGGTTTAAAGATTTACACGTGATTAACGGTGTGAATTTAGAGATTAAACAAGGTGAAGTGGTGGTGGTTTGCGGACCATCAGGCAGTGGTAAATCAACTTTGATTCGAACAGTTAACCAACTAGAAGACATTCAAGAAGGTGAAATCTGGGTTGATGGCGTCAGTGTTTCTGATCCCAAAACAGATTTGAATAAACTGCGCGCCGAAGTGGGTTTTGTATTCCAAAGCTTTAATTTGTATCCACATTTGAATGTGTTGCAAAACATTATTTTATCCCCCATGAAAGTGCACAAGCAAAGCAAAGCCGATGCCACCAAGCAAGCCATGGTGTTATTGGAAAAAGTGGGTTTGGCACACAAAAAAGATGCCTTCCCCAACCAGCTTTCAGGTGGGCAACAACAGCGTGTGGCCATCGCTCGCGGCTTGGCAATGAATCCACATGTAATGTTATTTGATGAGCCAACCAGTGCGCTTGATCCTGAAATGGTGGGCGAAGTGTTAAAGGTCATGAAGGACTTGGCACTCAGTGGTATGACTATGATGGTGGTCACCCATGAGATGGGCTTTGCTCGGGAAGTGGCCGACCGGGTTATTTTTGTGGATCACGGTGAAATCGTTGAAGATACAACACCTGAAGCGTTTTTTAATAATCCCAAAACTGAACGTGCACAGCAATTTTTAAAGCAAATTCTAACGCACTAAGTTCAGCTAGCCTGAATCATAAAAAAAGCGAAGAGCATCATTCTTCGCTTTTTTTTATGGGGTATTGAAAATGCAAATTTTTTAATTCCATGAATTTCTGAATTAAACTGCCATTGGTGATATGCTATTGTCAAAATTAAAATGCAAGTTATCTATCAATCTCAATTCATAAGACTTTCCAAAAAGGACAGGCGATGGCTGATTTTCAAAAATTACTGGCAAACAAAACCTTAAGTGCGCAAGAAGCAGTGCGATTGGTTTATGATAATGACAATATTATTGTGCCAACTGGAGTGGGAGAGCCGCCGGCTTTGCTGACTGCTTTGTCTGATGTGCGACACAAATACATGGGTGTGAAAGTTTGGCAGCTTTTGGCCATTCGCCCTTATGAGTATCTTGATCCAGAAACGACACAACATGTTCGCCACGTGTCTTTTTTTACCAGTGGCACCATCAGAAAAGGTGTGAATGATGGGTGGATAGATTTGTTGCCTTGTCATTTTTCCGATATTCCACGCATGATTCGCAATGAAGACATTCCTTGTGACATCGTTTTTGCCATTGCATCTCCAATGGATGAACACGGTAATTTTTCACTGAGCTTGGGAACAGATTACACCCACGCTGCGATTGAAAAATGCAAACGTGTGGTGTTGGAAGTGAATGAAAACGTGCCGTATACATTTGGCAATTGCCATGTGCACATTACCGAAGTTTTGGCGGTGGTGAACAACAACAGCCCAATTAGCAATATGGCCTCTGGGGACATCACAGAAGTGGAAACCAGTATTGCCAAAAATGTGGCCAGTTTGGTGAAGGATGGTGATACCTTGCAAGTGGGCTTTGGCAGTTTACCTGACGCGATTGTGAACCAATTAACCGCCAAAAAAGATTTGGGCATTCATACTGAAGTATTAAGCGATGGCATTATTTCTTTGTTAGAAAGCGGCTCCATTACCAATGCCAAAAAAAATGTACATCCGGGTAAAATTGTTGCGACTTTTGCTCTAGGAACACAAAAGCTATATCAGGCCATGCACAACAACCCCATCTTAGAAATGTATCCTGCTGAGTATGTGAACGATCCTTATGTTGCCAGTGAAAACGATAATTTGGTGGCCATTAATGGCATTATGCAAGTGGATTTTACTGGGCAATGCGCAGCAGAAACCATTGGGACATATTTGTATTCTAGCACCGGTGGCCAAACTGATTTCGTGCGTGCAGCCAATATGTCAAAAGGCGGTCGCGCCATTATGGTTCTGCCTGCAACTGCCAAAAATGGCACGGTATCTCGCATTGCGCCCGTATTAACATTGGGTGCGCATGTTTCTACCCATAAAAATGATGTGGATTATGTGGTCACGGAATTTGGCGTTGCCAAGCTGCGGGGTAAAACACTGCGTGAGCGTGCAAAAAACCTCATTAATATTGCCCATCCTGATTTCAAAGAAGAACTTATTGAACAAGCCAGACAGCGCAACTTGTGGACAGAAGAGACAGCCAAAGCCGCTTGTGTCTAAGCTCTGAAGTCTGAAGATTCATACACAGGCTTTGTTGAATAAAAAAAGCACACGCTAAGGTGTGCTTTTTTAGTGCATTTTGCTTATTGATTTTCTAAATGAACTAATAAGTCTTTAAAAGCATTGGGATCTTTGGTGAAGGTTAAATCCCCTTCGGCAGGGAAGTAATAGTCTTCTAGGCGAGAAACCCAAAAGCGCAAAATAGCGGCTTTTTGTGCGGTTGGTAAGTAGTTTTTTTCATCTTGGCTTAAAGCGCGAATGCTCTGGTAGCCAGCCAAAAATGCCGCTTTTAAGTCTGGGTTAATGGTGTTCTCAGGTGTACGAGCCCAATCATTAATGGCAATGGCAATATCGTATACAAAGCTACCACGGCAAGCATAGTAAAAGTCGATAAAGCCAGCAACATTATCGCCATTTAATAAAACATTGTCTTTGAAAAGATCAGCATGAATAATGCCATGAGGTAGGTGCAAGTCGTTTTGTTCTTTAACAAAAGCAATGGTTTTTTGCAAAAGTGCGACATCGTTTTCATTCATGTGTTGTTCGACACGTTTTGCGGTGCTTTCCCACCATGCTTGATGGCGAGGGTTTTCCATGTGCAAGTCAATGTCTTGGCTGGCCAAATGCATTTTGGCCATCATTGCGCCAACAGAGAAACATTGTTTTTGGGTGGGGTGTTCATTGTCCTTGCCATTCAAGCAACTTACCAAGCAAGCAGGTTTTCCTGCAAGCATGCTGGCCAAATGACCGTCTTTTTGCATTTGTGGTGCAGGGCAGGCAATGTTTTTTTGGCTTAAAGCACGCATTAATTCTAAGAAAAAAGGCAATTCTTCTAATTGTAAGGTTTCGAATATGGTCAGAATATAACGTTCTTCAGTGGTGCTAACGAAGTAATTGGTATTGGTAATGCCTTGGGCAATGCCTTTTAATTCAACCAAAGAGCCTAGATTGTAAAGTGACAAAAAGTCTTGCATCTGACCTTCTGTAACGCTGGTATACACTGACATAACAAGAATTCCTCGCCTATTTTGAATTGGCATCATACCAAAAAAAACCGCCCATGCGCTGTTTTGCGGGCGGTTTGTTTTGATCTTAGAAATCAATTAATGATCTTGACTCAGATTGACGTCTTTTAATGGAATCATTTTGGTCTTGTAACGCAATTTATGGTAGATGAAAAAACCAATAAACACAGGTAAGCCCATGTAGGTAATCAAGAATCGATTCCAGTTAAAATCACCATTTAAAATAAATTCGGTATCTTGTCCTACAATCACAAGCAAGCACAAGGCAAAGGCAAAAATCGGGCCAAATGGGAACCATTTTGCATGGTAACGCAGCTCATTGACATTGCGACCTTGCGCTGTGAATGCGCGTCGAAAGCGATAATGACTAATGGCAATGCCTAGCCAAGCGATAAAGCCAGTTAAGCCAGAAGCAGCCAAAACGTATTCATAAGCGCGCTCGTTGGCCAGTTGCAACAAGAACACCAACAGCACAATGGCCACTGTCGTCAATAAAGCAATAATAGGCGTGCCGTTCGCATTGGTGCGACCAAAGATAGGGTAGGCTAACTTGTCCTTTGCCATGGCATATAACATGCGAGTGGAAGCATACATGCCAGAATTACCAGCAGACAAAATAGAGGTCAATACCACGGTATTCATGATGGCAGCTGCAAAAGCAAAACCTGCTTTTTCAAAAACCAAAGTAAAAGGTGACTTGGAAATCTCATCCACATCTCCACCCAGTAAAGCAGGGTCGGTATAAGGAATGATTAAGCCGATAACCAAAATGGCCAATACATAAAAAATCAGAATGCGCCAAAAGACTTTTTTGATGGCGCGTGGAATGCTTTTTTCTGGATTTTCCGATTCACCAGCAGCCACGCCAATCAGTTCTGTACCTTGGAATGAGAAGCCAGCAATTAAGAAAACACCCAATGCCATGAGGAATTTATTGGCAACACCTTCACCCAAGAAAGGCGCATCACCAACCGTGAAGTTGTGTAAACCAATGTATTCACCACCCATAATGCCAAAAATAGTCAGAACACCGATGAACAAGAAGATAATCACGGTGACCACTTTGATTAAGGCAAACCAATACTCAGATTCGCCATAGGCACGAACAGAGAGACTATTAAGCCCTGTAATCATGGTCAAAAAGAGCACGCTCCAGCCCCACGCTGGCATGATTTGCATTGGTTGCCAATAGTTCATTACCACAGCAGCAATCGAAACGTCCGCTGCTACGGTAATGACCCAGTTGAACCAATAGTTCCAGCCCAAGGCAAAACCCAATGATGGGTCTACATAGCGACTGGCATACGTACTGAATGAGCCTGAGGTGGGCAAGAAAGTTGCCATCTCCCCCAAAGATGTCATTAAAAAATAAACCATAATGCCGATGGCGGCGTAGGCAAATAATGCGCCGCCGGGACCTGCATCATGAATGGCCGCACCGCTTGCCATAAATAAACCCGTACCAATACAGCCACCAATGGCAATCATTGATAAGTGGCGCTCTTTTAAACCGCGCTGTACTTGATGGGTTGATTCTGGCGAGTTAGAAGAATGCATAACTCAATCTCTCTTAGTTAAAACGATTGCAAAGCCGGCAATCATACCAAATTTCAGCCAATGACGTTGAATATCATGGTAAAAAATTGTTATAAAAACGTTTTAACCACAATTTTCATAGCGAAGCGAAATGTTTATTTGTGAAAAATAATAAAACATTAGTGCTTGATTTCGCATGTTTTATAGGCATTTAAAGTTAATAGGGACTTGTTTAAAGCAGATGCCTTTCGTATGATGGGAACTTATATTGACCTTAAAGGTAGCCTGCGCGTGAGTACCGAAAACAACCTTATTTTTCCGCTTCCCGAATTTGAAAATAAAATTTGTGCACCCGAATCGATTCTTGCAGCAACAACAGCACTTGCGCGCCCTTTGGTTTTCACCAATGGCTGCTTCGATGTTTTGCATCGTGGCCATGTGACATACTTGGCGCAAGCCCGTGCTTTGGGTGCTTCTTTGGTACTGGCTCTGAATACCGATGCTTCTGTTAAACGCTTGGGAAAAGGCGATGATCGGCCTGTTAATCCATTGGAAAATCGTTTGGCAGTGGCCGCAGCTTTGGCCTGTGTTGATTTGGTCACATGGTTTGATGAAGACACACCACTGAATTTAATCGAAACCATTCAGCCAGATATTTTGGTTAAAGGTGGCGACTGGTCACCTGAGAACATTGTCGGTGCAACACAGACATGGGCTCGCGGTGGAGAAGTGGTGTCGATTCCATTTTTGCATCAAACATCTACCACGCAGATGTTGGCGAAAATTCGTAAAGGCAGCTAGCGAATGGCTGGAATTGATAAAACCAATTTGTTGCTGGCTTTGTTATCAGATGGCGAACGCCACGATTTAAAAAATCTGATCCCTTATTTTGAGCAATCACTGCCATTGTTAAATGGTGTACGAAAAAGCCTGCCCATGAAATGGCAGGCATTGTTGCGTCAATATGACGGTGCTTGGCAGTTGAAAAGACCGGCAGCCGTTTTCACAACCCAAACCCACTTTTGGAAACAAGCCACACCGGACTTTACCGTTCAGGTGATGGATGAGTGTGTTTCAACCAATGCTGAATTGAAATCCAGATTGCATCAGCCTGCAGTTCATGGGCAAGTCTTGATTGCAAATCAACAAAACCAAGGGCGAGGGAGGCAAGGGCGGACTTGGCAAAGCCAATTGGGAGACAGTTTAACATTCAGCATCACGTGGACGTTTGATAAGCAAGCTTATGAGCTGGGTGCATTGGCACTTTTGACGGCGTTGTCTGTGCAAACGATTTTAGATCAGCATCATGTCCCAGCCAAAATCAAATGGCCAAATGATTTGGTGGTTGGGCCCAGTAAACTGGGTGGTATTTTGATTGAAACCAAGAAGAAAGGTCGCCAAACAGTTGCTGTGATTGGTATTGGTATCAATTTTGCCAAGCCCGAAGATGTGGATCAAGATAACAGTGGTGTTTGGGAGCACAATGAGCAATGTCATCCTCAAGCGTGGTTGGCTGATTTTCTAAACCATTTTGCCAATGCATTAAAACAATTTTCCACCAAGGGTTTTGAGCCCTTTCAGGACGCTTATCAAAAAGCACATCGTGATCAAGGGCAAAATGTGCAGCTTTTTAGCGAAGGGCATTTGATTTATGAAGGCGAAGTGGCTGGTGTGGCAAACAATGGTGCATTGTGTCTGCTCACTGAGAAAGGCTTGCAACAGGTTGTGAGTGGAGAAGTCAGTTTAAGAAGCGCAAAGCAACACAAATTACAACAAAATACACACACATCGAGTGAGCCAGCAATGCAACAAAACCAGTCAATTTCATTGGAAAATAAGTCGATTATCGAGCCTCAAAAAAGCGTGAATATGACTACTGCGAATAAGGTCAGTTTGTTGCTTGATGCTGGTAATAGCCAATTAAAATGGGCATTAATACAAGATGGCTGCATTGTAGAAACAGGCAAAGCACCTTATGTTCGATTGTCGCCATTGTATGATTTTTTTGAAGCACATCCTGAAATTCAGCAAATTGTGGGCTGTGCTGTTTGTGGTGCAGAAAAGGTTTCTTTAGTACAAGAGCATTTACCAATGACAATTAGATGGTTAAACTCTATGCAAAGAGGATTGGGCATTGTTAATCATTATCTAAAACCTTCAGAGCATGGTTCTGATCGCTGGTTCAATATTTTGGGCAGTCGTCGTTTTACATCAGAAGCTTGCGTGGTTGTGAGCTGTGGTACGGCAATTACCATTGATGCTTTGACAGCAGATAACCATTATTTAGGTGGCAGTATCATGCCTGGCTTTAATTTGATGAAAGAAGCCATGGCCATGAAAACTGCCAATTTAAATCAGCCTGTGGGTCGTGCCTATCCTTTTGCAACATCAACAGCCAATGCCATTGCCAGTGGTATGTTAGATGCTGCATGTGGTGCTTTATTGTTAATGCATCAACGCTTGAGTGAGAAAATGGGAGCAGAGCACACAGTTAAAATTTTATTAACTGGTGGTGGGGCAAAGAAAATAGAGCAACATTTGCCGGCTGCTTTTGTGGACAGTGCAAAAGTTGAGATTATTGACAATTTGGTTATCTATGGATTATTAAATTGGATTGAACACGCATGAAATGGCTTTTTGCAATCTTAGTCGCATTAAATATCATTATTTTCGCCAATGTGGTTACGCAACGTATGCAAAATAAAGAGGAGGCTGTTGTACAAGAAGTACCTAGCACGCCAGCAGAAGTGATTATGGTGCGTGAAGAAATCATTGATAACATCAGCAGTGAAGTGGTTGAGCCCAGTATTGAGCAACAAATTGCCACCAGAAAAGTGCAAAAAGAAGCCCAGAAAAAGCAAGAATCCAGTAAGCCCGTTACCGTTAAAAGTGGCCCTGTTGTCAATGAGCAAGTGGCAAAACGCTTGGCAAGCTGTACAGCACAAATTACCATCCCCGAAGATGCTTACCATCGTTTAAAAGGCATGTTAAATCGTTGGCCTAATGCAGCAAGCCGTGTTGTGGTCAAAAATGAAAATGCAGACATAATGGGACGACAATACCAAGTGTTATTCCCATCACCAGATGCAGCCGATGCAGCAAAAGAAGCAAGCAGTAAAGGATTTAATGCACAAGCTGCGGGCAATATTGTTACTTTAGGTGTGTTTAAAGAGCGAGCACCTGCCGAAGCTTTACTGGATAAAGCCCGTGCCGCAGGTTATGGCCAAGCAAATGTGATGGAGCGCAGCTTAGGTGGTAAAGAAAACCTAAGTGAAGCAAAATACAAAATTTTATTCTTGCAAGTTGACTCACAAACGACAATGGATATCAATGCAATTGTCAAACCATATGGCAGCCTTGAAAGAGGGGCTTGTCAGCGCTAAATGGCAAAAACAAAAGCCAAGGCAATAAAAAACAGCAGGCTTTTTGCTTGCTGTTTTTTATTGCCTTGGTGAAAATGCGTGTGATATGACTGTATTTGGCTGTGATAGTCGGATTCAAATGGATGAATAGCAAAATTCAACGCACTGCTTCTTACCAATTATTAGGGTAAATGCTAAACTACTCGCTTTATTACGTTTCTTTCTCTTGTGAGGTCAGTACACACTATGTCACCTGCTAATAATAGCAATGCCCAAGATTTTTTATTGGCGAACAATCACATCAGTGACAGCACGCTGAACCAAACCCTACAATTGATTGGCGTACACGATGTTGATTATGCTGATTTGTATTTTCAATACACAGCTTTTGAAAGCTGGCATTTAGAAGAAGGCGTGGTTAAGTCTGGCAGTTTCAATATTGATCAAGGTGTTGGTGTTCGTGCTGTGAGCCATGATAAAACTGCATTTGCCTATGCTGACTCTATTAATGAGCACAGTTTAAAACAGGCTGCATTGGCTGTTCGTTCGATTGCCACCGCTAAACAAGACAATCCAACAACGCCCAAAGCCTTGATTCAAAAAACACATCAACTGTATCCAGCCATCAATCCCATTCAAAGTTTGCAAGCAGCGCAAAAAGTAGATTTGTTAATGCGCATTGAGCAAATGGCCAAATCTGCAGACAACCGAGTGGTGCAAGTGATGGCAGGCTTAACATGCGAGCAAGATTATATCTTTATCGCACGTTTAGACGGCAAACAAAGTGCCGATATTCGTCCTTTGGTGCGCTTGTCTTTAACCGTGATTGTTGAGCAAGGTGGACGTCGCGAGCAAGGCAGCTGCGGCGGGGGCGGTCGATTTGATTTAATGTATTTTGATGATACCCGTTGTATGGAATTTGTGAATGCAGCAGTCAAACAAGCATTGGTGAATTTAGAAGCACGTCCTGCTCCGGCAGGCAGCATGCCTGTGGTTTTGGGCAGTGGTTGGCCTGGTGTTTTGTTGCATGAGGCAGTTGGGCATGGCCTAGAAGGTGATTTTAACCGCAAAGGCACCAGCGTATTTGCCAATATGATGGGCAAGCAAATTGCAGCCAAAGGGGTCACCGTGGTTGACCAAGGCAATATTGAACATCGTCGTGGTTCATTGAATGTAGATGATGAGGGCAATTTGACCCAAGAAAATGTTTTGATTGAAGATGGCCATTTAAGTGGCTATTTACAAGATGAAATGAATGCTCGCTTAATGGGAATGCCGGTAACAGGCAATGGTCGACGTGAAAGCTATGCTTCAACACCCATGCCACGCATGACCAATACCTTTATGCAAAATGGTGAGCATGACCCTGCTGAAATTATTGCATCTGTAGACAGAGGCATTTATGCGATTAACTTTGGTGGTGGACAAGTGGACATTACCAGTGGGAAATTTGTATTCAGTGCTTCTGAGGCTTGGTTAATTGAAGATGGTAAACTGCAATACCCTGTTAAAGGTGCAACCATTATTGGCAATGGACCTGAGGTGTTAAAGCATGTCAGCATGATTGGCAATGACATGGCATTGGATACCGGTGTTGGCGTTTGCGGTAAAGAGGGACAAAGTGTTCCTGTGGGTGTGGGACAGCCGACATTGCGAGTTGATGCAGGCTTGACTGTAGGTGGTAGCCAAGCTTAGTTTACTGGCCAGTTTCTTAAAAAAACGAGTTATCCAATGGGATAGCTCGTTTTTTTATTCCCAAATTTTAAGGTGGTTGTTAATTCACGTAAGAAAATAAGTTAAATGCTTGTAATGAGACCATTCATGCCCATATCAAATAGCACAGGAAGACTGAATTGGCTTTTGTTATATTTGCGTAAAAACCACAATTGGCATTGGTGTGTGATTTTTGTATGATTCTTGCAACAATTGCGGCATCAAAGATTAAGCTCTAAATGAACATTTGCTTTGCAAATGAACATCTGGATGGTTGTTTGTTTTCGATTTTGATTGATATTGTGATTTTTACGTTTCAATATGTTCTTTAGGGAGTGTATTGCAGATTTATGACCGTTTGTTCGTTTTTTATTGGTCGCATTCGAAAATAATGGTTGACGCGATGTTATAAAGTCTTCATAATAGGTTCTGTTGAGTGGTTGCAATGACCGCTTAACAGTTTCTCCTCTATTTCTCCTTTGTAGACTTGGCGCACATTTTATTAAATGTGCGCATTTTTTTTGCCTGTAACCATTGGATATCATTACATATTTTAACAAATAGAAAAATAAAGTGGAACTTTACGGGGTTCAGCCAATATAAAATATTTTGTTGCACTGCACAGAAAAACAACAAATTCAAAATGGGTAATTGTTTTATTGGTGTGCGTAAATGTTCTTTTTTGTTTTTATAAATACCAATAATATCAGGTACTTAGAATTATAATTCTTGGTTCTTAAATAAAAACCGTGTTTTTTGGTTATTTTTTTGGTTATTTTGAAAATAAATGAACAAAATGTATTGACCTTTTGTTTTAGGCTAGGCATAATGGATTCCGTTGAGTGGTTACATAGCCGCTTAACAGTTTCTCCTCTATTTCTCCTTTGTAGACTTGGCGCACATTTTATTAGATGTGCGCATTTTTTTTGCCTGTTATTTAAGAAAATGGGCTCTGGCTGTTTGTTTTTGGATATGGGTTCATTCGATGAATACCTAAAATCCAAGTTATGGCATCAACAGTGATTATTCTAAATACCAATCTTGTAATAAAGAAAGATCAGCACCCAGTACCTGGGTTAAATAATGGTGGGTACTGCCATAATGTTCATGAATGACATTAAAAGCAGCTTGTAAATAATTGGATTTGACTGATACCAAAACATTCAAAGCCTGTTCTTGTGCTTTGTTTTGGGTATGAAATAAAGACTGCAAGGTTTTTTCTAAAGTACTGGTGTGTAAATTGCTGGCCAGGTAATCTTGTAAAATGGTATGTTCATCAACACCAAGAGCACTTAACAATAAAGCTGAAGCCAATCCTGTTCTGTCTTTTCCTGCTGTGCAGTGAAAAATAATCGGGGCTTTATTGCTTTGAATAATATGGAAGAATTGCTGATATTGTTTTGTGGCTTCTAAAACCAAATTTTTATTTAGCTGAATAAAAAAATTGTCCAAGCCAGATACATCACCGTCAAAAATCATGGTTTGTACCGAAGATATGCTTAGATTTCCTGTATTGATGGGCAGGTGAAGGTTGTTTTTAACCTTGCTTAGTTGGACGTTGGGTTGCTTTTGTTGTTCTTCAAAGCTTCGAAAATCGACAATGCTGATAATGGGCATTGCATTCAAGTAACGAATATCTTGTGCAGTTAATAGGTGCAGTTGACCTGATCGAAACAAGTGATTGGCAATGACTTTTTGTCCATGTAAACCAGTATAACCACCTAAGTCTCGGCAGTTCTTTTGTCCTTGCAGTCCTAATGAGTGGTGGTCTTGTTGTTTTTTTGTCATGTGATAAGCTCCTTGTGAAATGCATCAACCGATACCATTAAACCATCTTAATGTTCTTTGAGCATGGTGTTGAGCGAATGGAATCAATTTTAACGGTTTTTTGCTTTTGTATCGTTTGGGTATATAAAAAAGCCCATGCATTTGCACGGGCTTGAGTGATTGATGGTTTTTTAGTTTGCATCAAAAGGCTTGGCACGTTCTGCTGCCAATACAATCTCTTGAAATTCAGTATCTGAAATATCAATACCATTTTTTAAGCGGTCATGTTTTTTGGCTAACTCAGGTTCACCTGCCATTAAAATAGGCTCGCTAGGTGCGGGTGATGACTTGATGTATTCAATCATTTGATCGTATTCGTGGTTGAGCCAATCCAAATCAGCCAAACGTGTTGGATCGACAATGAATGCGCTCATGTGATTGATAATGCCATCCAAGCGTTCATGTTCAGGTTGGTTGGTGCCACCACCGGACAGCATACCTGATAAAAATTCCACAGCACTGATCAAACCACCACCTTTGTGTTCGGCAATGGGGCGCAAAGCACCAAATGGTTCTTCATGCATGGCTTTGGGATCATTTGTTGGATTGCCTTGGGCATCTAGCATCACATCTTGATCAAATTTTTTGCCTGCCAAGTACGCCACACGGGTTTTGCCATAGGCGACCATGCTGGTGGCAAAGTCCAAAACAAAAGCTGGGTTCTTGTCAGTGGCAGGAAAAGTGATGCAAATGGGATTGGTCCCAAAGCGTGCACTTGAACCTGCAAATGGTGCAACCAAATCATCTTGGTGGTCTACCACATTCACAAAGAACAAGCCGACTTTACCTGCGGCTGCAACTTGCTCACCATAAGTGCCAATGCGACCTAAATGGTGGGCATTTTTCACCGTTAGCAATACAACACCGGTGTCTTCAACCCGTTTTAATGCTTCTTCTACCGCTTCTTTGCCAATGCGTTGACCAAAGCCACGCTTCGCATCGTATTGCAAAATAGCGCCAAAATCATTGATGCATTCTTTTTCTTGATTGACTTTCAAAGTACCACGGGCAACACTGTCTACATAGAAAACCAACATACCAACACCGTGGCTGTCATGTCCTTTTAAGTTGGCTTCAATCAAATGTTCTGCAACCGTTGCAGCTTCTTTGTTGGATGAGCCCAATTTTTCTAAGATGGCTTGTGCTTGTGCTTGTAACTTTGCTGGGGAAATATTCATACCGACCATTGTCCTTTGTCTGTTTGGTTTTGTTTTTCGTGTCCGACTCAATCCTAGAACATTTGCCAAGCTTTTGCATCTGTAAATTGTCTTTTTAAAGCAGCAATCATCTAAAAAATAAATTTAAGGCTTGTCTAAATGCAAAGTAACCAGCTCTTTGACTTCTTCCATAACCACATAGCTGCGGCTTTCTGCAGCAGCAGGCAATTGCAATAAAATGCTGCCTAACATGTCTCGATAAGCATGCATGTCTGGCAATCTGGCTTTGATGAGGTAATCATACTCGCCTGAGACCAAGTGGCACTCTAGGATTTGCGGGATTCTCATGACTTCGCGGCGAAACTCTTCAAAAATATTGCCAGATTTTGAACGCAATTTAATTTCAACAAAAACCAATAAGCCTTGATCGACTTTGTGTGGGTTGATTCGGGTAAAGTAGCCAACAATCACTTCTTCTCGTTCTAAGCGGCGAATGCGTTCAGTAACCGGAGTGGTGGATAGACCTACTTGGTCTGCTAGCTCAGTCATGCTGATTCGAGCGTTTTTTTGTAAAATACTCAGAATTTTTAGATCAATTCTATCTAAATTCTTCATAATTAGATAAATCCTATTTTTTGGCATTAAAATATTTAAAATTACTGGAATTATACTGTAAATTTAGTGAATTTCACTAGTTGAAAACCATTAAACTTACGTTTTTGACTGGTCAGTGCATCACGATGCACGGCAGCAATGCAAATAGATAATAGGCAGCCTGTAAAATGGGTTTGCCCGTCTTTGGGGGATGAGAATATGAAAATTGTGATTTTAGGTGCAGGCGTGGTGGGTGTAACAACTGCTTGGTATTTGAGCCAAAATGGCCACGATGTTACCGTGATCGATCGCGATGATGCAGCGGCAATGGACACGAGTTTTGCCAATGCGGGTCAAATTTCTCCAGGATATGCTTCTCCTTGGGCTGCCCCTGGTATTCCAACCAAAGCACTAAAATGGATGTTCAAAGAACATTCGCCATTACTATTCCGTCCAGATGGCAGTTTGTACCAAATCAAATGGATGTTCAAAATGTTGGCTGAGTGCAGTGCCGATCGTTATTCATTGAACAAAGAGCGCATGTTGCGTGTGGCTGAATATAGTCGTGATATGTTCCGTCAATTGCGCGCTGATACTGGTATCCAATACCAAGGCCGCCAATTGGGTACTTTGCAATTGTTCCGCAAAGATGAAGAAGTATTGGCTGCTAAAAAAGACATTCGTGTATTGCAAGAGTTGGGCATTGAACACCAAGTATTGACGCCTGAGCAGTGCTTGGAATATGAGCCAGCATTGAAATCACAATTGCACCTAATCAAAGGTGGCTTACGTTTGCCAAATGATGAAACAGGTGATTGCCATTTGTTCACCCAAACATTGGCTAAAATGTGCGAAGACAATGGTGTTAAATTCTGGTTTAACCGCAATGTTGATCGCATTGAGCACGACAATAAGCGTGTGACTGCAGTGTATTCTAATGGTCAACAAATTACAGCAGATCATTTTGTGTGCTGCCTAGGTACATACAGTCACAAATTAATGCAAACCATCGGAATTGATTTGCCAATCTATCCGATTAAAGGCTATTCATTGACCATTCCAATCACCAATCCAGATGCAGCACCGGTATCTACGATTTTGGATGAAACTTACAAAGTGGCGATTACCCGTTTTGATGACCGCATTCGTGTGGGTGGTATGGCTGAATTGTCTGGTTACAAAATTCATTTGAATCCAAAACGCCGCGAAACTTTGGAATTGGTTGTGAATGATTTGTATCCAAATGGTGGTGATGTTTCTAAAGCAACATTCTGGTCTGGTTTGCGTCCAGTGACACCTGACAGTACACCTATTATGGGTGGTAGCCGTTTTGAAAACATGTCTATCAATGCCGGTCACGGTACTTTGGGCTGGACGATGAGCTTGGGTTCTGCGCGTGTGATGGCTGATTTGATTTCAGGTAAACAACCTGATATTCGCACTGATGACTTATCAATGCAGCGTTACGCTAAAGGCAGCGAAACATTGGTAGTACCAATGCGTTAATCGCAATATTGCCAGTTCAAAAAAGCCGAGGAGATGACTCTTCGGCTTTTTAATGAAGCACATCAAGAGAAAATACAATAAAAGGAGTCGGACATGCGTCCATTGGTGGCAAACATTCGCCTAAATCATTTGCGTGAAAATTACCTGAATCTAAAAAAAATGCATGGCAACAAAGCCTTGGCAGTATTAAAAGCCAATGCCTATGGGCATGGCGCTATTGAATGCGCCAAAGCATTAGAAGACATTGCCGATGGTTTTGCTGTTGCAACCATTGAAGAGGCGCTGACTTTGCGCCAAGCTGGATTGAGCTTGCCAATCGTGATGCTAGAAGGTGTGTTTGAGCTGGATGAATACGCTTTGGTGGATGAGTATAATCTATGGCCAGTAGTGCAAAATGAAAATCAGCTGCAAGGCTTTTTGGCGCACCCTTGGAAAAACAAAACCAAAGTCTGGTTAAAAATGGATTCAGGTATGCACCGCGCTGGTTTTTTCCCAGAAGATTATGCGGCTGCGTTTGAGCGTTTAAATGCCTCTGAGCATGTTGACGGTATCGTGAAGATGACCCATTTTGCGCGTGCAGATGAAATGGATTGCAATATGACGGCCGAGCAAATTGCTGCATTTGATGCCGTTTGTTCGCAATTGCCTGGCGAAGAAAGCATGGCCAATACCGCTGCGATTTTAGAGCATCCAAAAGCGCACCGCAGTTGGGGTCGCATTGGTTTGGGTTTGTATGGTTTATCACCCTTTGCGGTGGCAGACATGCGTTTAAAACCAGTAATGCAATTGAGCACACAAGTGTTTGGCGTGCGAGAATTGGGTGCAGGTGAAGTGGTGGGCTACGGTTCTTTGTTCAAGACTGATAAGCCAACACGCATTGGTTTGATGGCTTGTGGTTATGCCGATGGTTACCCACGTTTGGCATCAAATAATAGCCCTATTCAAATTGATGGCACACCAAGTCGTGTGGCTGGTCGTGTTTCTATGGACATGATGACAATTGAACTGAATAAACCAGAGCAGGGCATTGGTAGTCATGTTGAATTGTGGGGAGACAATGTTTCTGTTAATGATGTTGCTGCCATGGCGGGAACGATTTCTTATGAATTGCTTTGTAACGTCAAGCGTGCTCGCTTTGAGTACAACCAATAAATAATAAAAAAGTCGTGTAGTATCTTATCAGGCTCTCTTTTTTAAAGAGGGCTTTTTTTGTGGGCATTGAAGATACATTGCTAATAGACAAAGTGACGCAGTAAAAAATAATGTTGTGTGTATTGTGTGGTGCAGAGGTTTGGCGAAAGCCAAGTTGAAATCGTGCTGAGTGTTTTTTCTGGTGGAGGGGGAAGGATTCGAACCTTCGAAGCTTACGCAAGAGATTTACAGTCTCCCCCCTTTGGCCGCTCGGGAACCCCTCCACAGAAGAGGATGCATAGTACGCAATACTTAGCTTGTCGTCAAGCCTCTTGGATGCTTATTCACAATCAAAAACAATAAGCTTCTGGTTTGAGTGGATTTTTATTGCTAAAAATCACGTACCGATGCGTACAAATGATGCGGTTTTTATTTTCAGGGTAAGGAAGTAGAGATTAAATTTTTTTAAAATGATTACGAAAGAGTACGTTGGTATATTACAATGGTCTTTTTGTGGTTTTTGCTTTGAAAAAAGGATGGGGTATGTTGGGTAAGTGGGTGGTGGTATTGATTGGATTGTTGTGCGCATCAATGGCGATGGCTGTGGACTTAACCGATCAACAAAAAAACATGATTCAAGCTCGAGTTGATGTGGAATACGACTGGATTAATGCTTGGCAA
>JASLBZ010000147.1 GCA_030146285.1 Neisseriaceae bacterium
CGCAAGTATCGCAATACCACTTCACAAGTCACATCAGCTCGAATATTCACCAGTTCAAAGTCCATATACGAACCAACTTGGTCTTCTTCGTAAGACAAAGAAGATGCCACTTGAGCACGCTCTTCTTCGTCACGCGTACTCAATGCTTCAGAAACCACACTGATGGGCAAATCGGGGGCCAATTCGGCCAACTCATCAGCGTCCAAATCTTCAACAGCAGCCAAGAGCTCACCAGCCCCCATGCTTTCAATCAACGTTTCACGAACAGCATCTGAAACCTCTAGTAACACATCACCATCTTCATCAGGATGTGCTAACTTCCAAACAACAATCCGCTCTTGCAATGGCAAAGACTCTAAAACATACGCCATATCTGCAGGGTGTAACTCATGCAAAACTTCAATTAAGCGCTCATGCGCAGCACTAACTTCATCATCAATTTTGACATCAATTTTTTTTTGGTTCGCAATTTGCACATACCAGGGCAATAGCAATTCAGCCAAATGATGAATGTTATCAATGTCAATGGCTGGGCGCTCGTGTTCAATATCGGTGCTCGTTATTTTTCTATTTTCAGTCATGGGTTACCCTTTACTTAGCATTGAAGCCATCTGAATGATGATTTTTTATTGATTTTTTTCAAGTTCAGAAGACTGCCGCATTATACACGCGCCCAGACTATTACCAAACAAGCTTTTTGTTACAAATATCCTTCAAAAATCACAGACTTCTTTCTCTAGGATTGCACTTGAAACCAACTGTTGTCGCACCATTAAGACGCATTTATTGCCAATTAACCCAGTTCACTAGAAGCGTCACAAAAATTCTACTATTATAAAATGACAAATACTTTAAAATTAATCAGCGAGCCATACATAAATGAAAAATCAGCAATCTGGTTTTACTTTGATTGAAGTGATGATTATTGTGGTCATCCTCGGGACTTTGGCTGCTATTGCCTATCCAAACTACACCAAATTCGTCAAAGATGGTCACTTAACCAAAGCCAAGAGCAACATACTGGCCATTGATCAAAGCATGCAGCGTTATTACTCTCAAAAAAGTACGTTTATCAATGCCAGTATTCCTACCAATTTACAAACAACAGAAAAGTTTGATTTTGCTTTGGCCACAACAGCTGATGGTAGTGCTTGCCATTTAACCGAAACTGGCAGTGACAAATATTGCATTATCGCTAGACCTAATGAAGACTACAAAGAACAGGAAACTCGAACACTCATTCGCAGTGAGCTAGGCCAAATATATCTTTGCAGCAGCCCAACCAGTTGCAAACTTCAATAAAACCCACATAGCCCGGCAACTTGCTTCATCTTTAAGCCCAGTATCCTTAAAGATGAAGTGTGTGGCTGCCCCTCACTAACACTCGCTACCACTTTATTTACTTTTTGCTCTATTCACTCATTCAATCTTACTTAACTTAACTTCTCTTTGTATTCAAATTTTTTCTTGTTCTATTCTAGTAAAACTTAACATCCAACGCAGAAACTCATTTTGCACAACACCATCCCATTGTTACCCAATAAACCTTTGTTTCTTTTTGGTTTATTAAAAAAACGGCAATTCATGTCGATGAATCAACAACAATGGGATTGAAGTCATGCAAACCACACACAAAAAAAAATGGGGATTCACCATTATTGAGATGATGATTGTTCTGGTTATTTTATCAACAGTCGTGCTATTGGTAAGCCCAAGTTATATTCGCGTCACCCGAACAGTGCGTCTACAAGAAGCCAAGATCGCATTGATTCAAAATGCCAAATTTTTAGATCGGTATTATTTCCAAAAAAAAACCTACAAAAAAACCTCCACCACTTGGCCTAAATTACCCATCAAAGAAACTGACTTTTTCAATATTCAGTTTACTGGCGTGGCTCGTGGTGTTTTGCCCAACCGTTTTCGTTTGCGAGCGGTTGCCAAAGAGCATTACGATGAGAGTCGTTATATTACTTTAGATCAAGATTCTATCTTATTGCTGTGCGAAAAAATCAAAAACAGCACCCGTTGCAAACCCTATTAATGGCTTAATGCTGAACAAAATAAATAAAATATTGGGCATAAAATTCATCCTGTTTCGCTCACAAGCATAGAAGCACATCTCATTCTGCGTTAGAATAAGAGATTGTTTACATTATACGACTGTTATTTATTAATAAAAGTCTTTATTTATAAAGAGTTACGCCATCATGTCAGACGAACAAAAAGAATCATTAATCGAGTTCCCATGTAACTTTCCCATTAAGGCAATGGGCATACAACATCCTGAATATGAAGAAATCATTTTAAAGCTGATTCAAGAGCATGCGCCGGATACAACCCATGAGCACATCAGTACTCGCGCAAGCAGCAAAGGCAATTATTTAGGTACAACAGTACAAGTGTGGGCGGAAAATCAAGAACAATTGGACAATATTTACCGTGCATTAACCAATCATGAATTGGTTAAAGTGGTTTACTAAATGAAATTGAAGCACTTAGGCTTGGTTGACTACCAACCCACATTCGCTGCCATGCAAGATTTCACCAACAGTAGAACACCCGATACTGAAGATGAGCTGTGGGTATTACAACACCCACCTGTTTTCACGCAAGGCATGGCAGGCAAAGTTGAGCACATACTGATGCCAACAGAGATTCCGGTCATTCAAATTGACCGTGGTGGCCAAGTGACTTATCACGGGCCTGGCCAGCTGATTGTCTATACCCTAATTGATTTCAAACGTCGTAAAACCAGTGTCCGTGATCTTGTACATCGTTTAGAAAATAGCATTATCGCGACTTTGAAAACATTGGGAATTGAAGCTTACAGTGAAGATGCTCGACCGGGTGTTTATGTCAATGGTCGTAAGATTGCATCTCTTGGGCTACGCATTAAAAATGGTTCGGTCTATCATGGTTTGAGTCTAAACGTAGATATGGATTTAGAACCATTTCATGTCATTAACCCTTGTGGTTATTCTGGACTGGAAATGGTGCAAATACGAGATTTGCTAACCCCTTGCCCCGATATCAATACCGTAGCAGATGAACTTACTTGTCAGTTACAACATTATTTAGCTTAAGAAAGAATTGTCATCATGAGTCAGCACGATAACTCTCAAGGCGTGAAACACAAAGGCGCAGCCAAAACAGCACGCATCCCGATTAAGATTATTCCTTTGGAAACCAAGCTCAAAAAGCCTGAGTGGATTCGTGCCAAACTGCCTAGCGGCGGCAAGTTTCAAGAAATCAAACGTATTTTACGTGATCAAAAATTGCATACGGTTTGTGAAGAAGCAACCTGCCCTAATATTGGCGAGTGCTTTAGCAAAGGTACTGCAACGTTCATGATTATGGGTGATATTTGTACTCGTCGTTGTCCATTTTGCGATGTCGGTCATGGCCGTCCAAACCCATTGGATGAAAATGAACCTCGATACCTAGCAGAAACAGTAGCAGCCTTAAAATTGCGCTATGTTGTGATTACGTCTGTGGATCGTGATGACTTACGTGATGGCGGTGCAGAGCATTTTGCAAACTGCATTAAAGAAATTCGTCAATTAAGTCCGGATACTCAAATTGAAATCTTGGTTCCTGATTTTCGTGGTCGCCTAGATATCGCTTTGGATATCTTAGCGCAGACCCCTCCTGATGTGATGAACCACAACTTAGAAACAGCACCACGTTTATACAAACAAGCTCGTCCAGGTTCTGATTTCCAGCACAGTTTAGATTTATTAAAACGCTATAAAGAAATGATGCCAGAAGTTGCAACCAAATCAGGCATTATGGTCGGTCTAGGTGAAACGGATGAAGAAATCCGTGAAGTGATGCAACAAATGCGTGCGCACAATATCGATATGATTACGGTTGGTCAATATTTGCAACCATCAGACAGCCACTTGCCTGTTTTGCGTTATGTAACACCAACACAATTTAAGATTTTTGAAACAGAAGCATATGAGATGGGCTTTAAGCATGCTGCCATTGGCGCCATGGTTCGATCTAGCTACCATGCTGATGAACAAGCTGAAAATGCAGGTTTTGTTGCTTAATGTCTTATCAGGCTACCTTTTTTCAGGTAGCCTTATCTTTATTTCTCCCTCCAAAAAAGAGAAGTCCTGTCATGCCATATTCTAAAATGCTTGCCACTATTGACTTAGGTTCTAACAGTTTTCGTTTGCAAATTTGCCGTGAGTTTGACGGTCAATTGCAAGTTGTCGATTCCATTAAAGAAATGGTGCGTTTTGCCGCAGGACTGGATGAAAACAAAAACATCATCCCTTTGGCGCAAGAGCGTGCATTGAATTGCTTGGCCAAGTTTGGCGAGCGTTTGCGTGGCTTTCCTGAAGAGCAAGTTCGCGCTGTTGCCACCAACACCTTTCGTGTTGCGAACAATGTAGCCGAATTTTTGCCACAAGCAGAAGCGGCCTTGGGCTTTCCCATTGAAGTGATTGCTGGCAGAGAAGAAGCCCGTTTGATTTATTTGGGTGTTAAGCACACCATGCCCCCTACCAATAAAAACATGCTGGTGATTGATATTGGTGGCGGTTCGACAGAATTTGTTATTGGTAATCAATTGCAGCCTGACATTACCGAAAGCTTAAATTTAGGCTGCGTTAGCTACAGCTTACGCTACTTTCCCACGGCACAAATGAGCCAAGAGCAGTTTGACAATGCCATTACCGCTGCACGATCTGAAATACAGCGCATCGCACCATTTTTAAAAAAACATGGTTGGGACTTTGCCATCGGCACATCAGGTACTGCACGCTCTATTCGTGACATTATCGCAGCCTTTGGTACGGATAACGACACCATTACCTTGCCAAAAATGCAAGAAATCACCCGTCAAATCATCAGCGCAGGACATGTCAGAAAAGCCAAATTACTGGGCTTAAAAGCCGATCGAATTGAAGTATTTGCTGGTGGTCTGGCTGTGATGATGGCGGCGTTTTTAGAGCTGAACATTACGGAAATGTCCGTGACAGATGCAGCGCTTCGCGATGGTGTGTTGTACGATTTAATTGGTCGTGGTCTTGATAACGACATGCGTGAAGACACCGTAGTGCAGTTTCAAATGCGCTACCACACAGATTTAAACCAAGCCAAACGAGTAGAAGACATTGCCATTCAATGCATGAACGGCTTGAAAGACCAATTTGAACCTGAAGATTTCAGTGAATGGTGCCAGTTTGTTCGTTGGGCTGCTCGCTTACATGAAATTGGCTTGAGCATCGCTCACACAGGCTACCACAAGCATTCAGCTTACATTATTGAAAATGCAGACATGCCAGGCTTCTCAAAGCAAGAACAAGCTTTGTTGTCTAAGTTGATTCTTGGCCACCGTGGCGACACCAAAAAATTGGCGGATATTCAGCACAAGAACAACTACATGTTTGCGATTTTGTCTTTGCGAATTGCAGCTTTGTTTTGCCGTGGCCGCAAAGAAATTTACTTCCCCAAAAACACCACATTGAACTTCATTCCCAGCAAGAAAAAATGCATCTTAAGCATCAGTAACGCTTGGCTAGAAGAAAATCCATTGACGGCCAGTGCATTAATTTTAGAAGCTGCACAATGGGGAAAAATTGGGCAAACATTGACTGTAAATCGCTCAGAGTCATGAAATCAGAAAAAAAGACAAATTCCAATCAAGCAACGTTGCCCAGTCGTCGTGTGCACATCACCCGTTATGACGCCGAAGTCGCTGATGATATTTGTCTTGATTTACATGATAAAAATGTCCACTCTCAGTTACCCAAGCTTGAGTCTGATCGCAATATCTGGCTGCATTTCATTGGCATTCAGGATGCCGCGTTATTAAGAGAAATGCTGTCCTCGTACCACATTCATGATTTGGTACAAGAAGATATTTTGAACAGCCGCCAGCGCCCAAAAATTGAGAGCTATGGACATTATGTGCTCATCACCACGCGTGCACTGTATTACGATAAGCAAAAATTAATTGCAGAACCTGTGTACTTGATTGTTGGCAAAAACTTTGTCTTTTCCTTTCAAAATCGTCCGAATGGCATGTTCAGTACCATTCGCAATAAATTACTGCATCATATGGGTTTATTGCCCAGTAAAGCATGTGATTTTTTGGCTTATAGCTTACTGGATGCCATTGTTGATGATTATTTTGTGACCATTGATACATTTGCCAAAAAAGTTGAACAGCTTGATCAAGCTTTGTTTATGGGCAATGAAAAAAATGCGGAAGAAGAAACGGTTTTAAGCCGCATTCACTCCTTAAAGCACGATACCATTCGTTT
>JASLBZ010000174.1 GCA_030146285.1 Neisseriaceae bacterium
TCATAATCGATTAATGCCATTGCAAGCCCGGTTTGTTTATTCTATATTCATAATTATATGCTCTATAAAATGAAAGGCGCTAAAATGAAACGACATAAAAAATTGATTCCACTCTCCCATGAACATCACCGTGCACTGAGTCTGGCATTCGCCTTGAGAAACACTCCTCATGATCCAGAAACACAAGCTCTATTGTTCAAAGAGCGGTCTATTTTGTTGGATCATTTTACAGAAGAAGAGCGCTTACTTAACCATTTAAAAGTAGCTTTTGACAATGACATTTTACTCAAACAGTTTCATGCTGAGCATCAGCAATTACGTGCCATGCTCAATTCAAGTCTGACTGCTCAAGATTACCCTGTATTGGGACAACTCTTGCATGACCATGTTCGTTTTGAGGAGCGTTTGTTGTTTCCTGCATTAGAATTGCATGGCTTAGAAGAAAAGGAATGTGAAAATGAGTGAAAAAACAGCCTTGCTGCAGCAACCGATCTTGTCATATGCTTTTCGTCCATTTTATTGGTTTGGTGCATTGGTAGTTATCATCAGTCTTCTTGCTTGGCGGCCAGGTGATATTGCAGGAAGCGTTCAGATGCCAAGTTTTTTGTGGCACGCACATGAAATGATTTGGGGGTTTGCCAGTGCAATTGTTATTGGCTTTTTATTGACAGCTGTTGCTACATGGACATCGCAACCGGCCACTCGTGGATTTACATTGTTGGTGTTGTTTGGGCTTTGGCTGGCAGGTCGTTTTACTGCTTTATTGGATTCTCATTGGATTACGGGCGGTTTGGGAGTGCTCTTTTTTGTCATGGCCACAGTGTGTTTTGCTTTACCCATTATCAAAAGTAAAAACACCAGAAATCTGATTGCTGTTTTAGCATTGGTTTTATTGGGTGGCAGTCAGCTTCTCTTTCATTTGAGCTTAGACGGGCTCGGTGGAACGTCACCTTTGCAAGTGCTGCATGCTGGCCTCATGATTATTGCGGCATTTATTGGTTTGATTGGCATGCGCGTGATTCCGTTCTTTATCAGTAAGAAATTGAGTGTTGAACAAGTCACAAGCCCAATGTGGGTGATGCTTTTGACCCTGTTGCTGCCGATAGTTTTGGCAATCGCAATGGTGTGGTTTCCAGCTGCCAATATATTGATTTTAATTTTGGCTTTGGTTTTGAGCGTTATTGTGTGGGTTTCTTTGTTCCGTTGGCACAGTCGCGGTATCTGGCATGAACCTTTGCTTTGGGTGCTGTTTGTGGGTTATGGGTTGAGTAACTTGGGTATTTTGTTATTGGCCATTGGGTATGCATATTCTTCTTTTTATATTACCGTGGGCGTGCATCTGTTGGCTGTCGGTGGGATTGGTGTTTTGACTTTGGGTATGATGATTCGAACTGCTTTAGGGCATACAGGACGTCCTATTGCGATAGGTGCATTTTTGACTTGGGCTATTTACTTGATGATTTTGGCAACTGTCATGCGATTTGTTGCGAATTGGCACGTTGATAATCTGTGGTTGATGAGTGTTGGTAGTGTTTTGTTTTCGGCGTCATTTGCAATGTATTTGTACTATTTTACTGGGATTTTGTGGCGCAAGCGTTTGTAGGATTGGACATGGTGTTTAGAAGAACAAACAGTAAAAATTAACAAAACTTAATAAAAACAATTGGGGATAGACTATAATACTGTCATTATAAATTAGGTGTTCTTGCAAATGGAATTTTCTGTAACTGCATGGAATGCGGTTAGTCATTGTTGTAATAGTAAAAAAACATGGCAACAGTATTTTCAAAATGAAAATCAAAATGACAGTTCGTCCGTCCCTGATAGTGTAGATTTGTCTTTTTTACCAGCAATCAAACGTCGGCGTTTAAGCAATATGGCACGCTTGATGTTTGCTGCTGCGTGGCCGCTACTGGATGAGAATGAAGTTTGTCCTGTGGTTTTTGTTTCATTTGATGGCGAAGTGAATCGCAGCTTGCAGTTATGGAATGAACTGCTAGCTGAAGAGTGCTTGTCGCCAACTTCTTTTGCATTGTCTGTGCACAATGCTGTCATTGGTCAATGGTCTTTATTTCGTCAAGATACCTCTGAAAGTACTGCTTTGAGTGCAAAGCATTCGGCTTTGGAAGTGGGGGTTGTGGAAGCTTGCGGGTTGTTGATCGACGGTGCTCATCGAGTAATCGTGGTGATTGCTGAAGACCCTATTGCTGATGACGATTTAAAAAATGTAGAGAAAGCACCATTTCCATACGCACTGGTAATGCTCATTGAAAAAGGCGATCAAGTGTCATTGACATTTGACAGTACATTAACGTCATCGGGCACACCTTCTTATTATCAAAGTTCCTTTGCATGGATTCAAAATCAAATATCAGGTCAGCAGCAATGGTCTTGTGCCGCAACTTCCGGTACATGGCATTGGCGGGTAAAATCATGATCTACATCAATTGGTTGTGGCGTTGGATTGCAACTGCTTTTGGTTTTTTGATTTTTGGATTCTCTGGGTTGTTGTTTAAATTGGTATTGTTGTCGGTTCCTAAGCAGCCTGAAGAACAGACTATCGACAGCCAAATGAAAGCAAGATTGGCTGTGGGTTCTGTATGGACTTGGTTTGTGCGTTATTTGCAGATTACCGGTGTTGTTAAAGTTCGCTATCATGGCTTTGAGCGCTTAGGGCAAGCTGGGCAGCTGGTCTTGGTGAATCATCCATCGCTTTTGGATGTGGTGTTTGTTCTGTCCAAAACGCCGCAGTTAAATTGCATTGTTAAAAAAGATTTGTTACACAATCCAGTTTTGAAAACGGCCATTCAGTCATGCGGTTTTTTACCCAATGATGAGTCTTTGGAATTAGTAGAAAAAGCAGGCGATGTATTGCAATCAGGTCAAAGCTTATTGATCTTTCCTGAAGGTACTCGTACCGGTTGGGATGGTAAAATCAATTTTAATCGAGGCGCTGTAGCCATTGGTTTAAGAAGCGCCAAAGTGATTACGCCTGTGGTTATCAAAATGAATCCGCCCAATTACAAAAAAAATCAACCATGGTATCGGGTTCCAAAGCAGCAAGTTTGTTATGATTTTTATGTGGGTGATGATATTGACCCACAAGAATGGTTGGTCAAAAAACCATTGCCCATTGCGGCAAGAATATTAAATCAAGAGTTACAAGATTATTTTCAACAGGAAACAAACGCATGAGCGATGTATTAATAAAAGAAGTGAAACAACTGATTATTGACAGTCTGGCCCTAGAAGACATTCACTTAGAAGACATAGAAGACAATATGGCTTTGTTCGATGATGAAGGTTTAGGTTTGGATTCAGTCGATGCTTTAGAGTTGGGCTTGGCTTTGCAAAAACACTTTGGATTAAAAATGGAAAATGATAGTGCTGCACTGCGTGAGCATTTTTTCAGTGCCAAAACCTTAGCAGACTTTATTGCCAGCAA
>JASLBZ010000190.1 GCA_030146285.1 Neisseriaceae bacterium
TACTATTATAGCCTCCTGTTCACGAGGAACACCTAGTAAACAGCGACGATAAGTCCCTATCGTCTAGTGGTTAGGACACTGCCCTTTCACGGCGGCAACCGGGGTTCGATTCCCCGTGGGCGTACCATCATTTCTCTTCTGCAATAAAAATCCAAAATAAAATCCATTCTTACCAATCATCTTGTATTTTCCGTTTTTCTCAATTAAAGCCTTTTATTGCTTACTTCATGCGGCTAAAGTCAAATATTGTCTGTTTTCTTGGTTTTAATCATCAGAATTTTTCATTTTTCCTTGCAATTGATAGCATTTTAATGAATCATCATTTGTGATGACAATCAGATGAATGGAAAATACAGCATGAAAAAAATGACTTCATTAATGGGTGTAACCGTTTTGGCTTTAAGCATGGCAGCCTGTACAACCACACAAGAACCGAAGAGCGATGCCCCAAAACAAGATGCTGAGGCCACAACAATTCATTTTGACCGCAAAGTAGAAGTGGCATATGCCTGTGGCCAAAAAGGCAACGACAAAGTTCGCGTGATGTATGCAGTCAATACACAAAACAACCAAGTTGTATTGGCACAAGTTCTGTTTCAAAACACGTTATCACCCGTTTTGGCGCGTGTTGATGCTGACGGTGATTTGAATCGCTTTAGCAGCAATGGCATTACTTGGGTTGCAGATAAGGCAACAGGCAGTCAAGTAGATAAGGTCGATGGCAATATGTTGATGCAAAGTGAAGTGCAAGAAGTGAATGGCAAAAAAGTGCCTATTGAGCAAATTGTAACGCGCTATTGTCAGCTAGACAAAGCAGCAACCAAGAAAATAGCAACAGAAGCTGCGAAAAATGCTGCCAATGAAAAAGCTCCTAAGATTCAGTAAATATACATCAAATCCAACAAACACAGTATTTTGAACGTTGATTTTTATGAGAATCAAGTTTAAAGACAAAGCCTACTGAAAAGTAGGCTTTTTTTATTGGGGTGATTGGACTTAAGACTGCATGAACATGGTGTGCTGAGAAAAGATATTGGCTGCACTAAGTATGAAAAAATATAAAGTATTACGGTATTTTTTTGTAATTAATGAATTGGTTATGAGTGGTACAATCATGGCTTGGATTTCAGTATCGTAGCACTTTATCTTTTTGTTCAGGAGCATGCATGCCAAAATTACCTGTGATTTACGTTTCTCATGGCTCGCCCATGATGGCTTTAGAGCATGAAAAGCCAGCAGCGTTGTCTTTGATGAGAATAGGTGAGGATTTGCAAACTGCCAATATTCAAGCCATTGCGGTGGTCTCTGCCCATTGGTTAAGTGACACTGAAGTGAGAATCAGCAGCGCTCAGGCTCCTGAAGTGATGTATGATTTTTATGGGTTTCCCGATGCCTTGTATTCGTTAAGCTATCCAGTAGCAGGCAGCTTCAAAGTGGCCAGTGCAATTAAAAAACAATTGCAAGAAAAAGGCATTCAGGTCGTTTTAGATGAAAATCGAGGCTTGGACCATGGTGCTTGGGTGCCGCTACGCTTTATGTTTCCAAAGGCAGACATTCCTGTTGTGCAATTGTCCATTCCCATGGCTTTGAATCATGAAGCTCGAGCTCAGATTGGCAATGCTTTGCAGCCACTAAAAGAACAGGGTATTTTGTTGTTATTTTCAGGCAGCTTAACCCACAATTTACAAGATGTCAGAGGGCCTAAAGAGTGGCCATATGTGAGTGAGTTTAGTCGGTGGGTCAATACCATGTTACAAAAGCATGATGTCACCTCCTTGATGAATTACCGTGAATTGGCACCTTTTGCAAGGCAATCACACCCAACAGAAGAGCATTTTATTCCCTTATTGATGGCCATGTCCGCCAGCAGTCCGAGTGATCGGTGGCAGCATTTTAACAACGGAGTTGATCGATTTGCCCTGGCAATGGATCATTGTGTTTGGCATGCTGCATCTTAAATGCTATAAGTAGCCATGATTGATTATCCGTGATGGATTAAAAAGGAGAGTGTATGACTTTTGCTTATTGGTGTGTCGTTATTGCCATGGTATTGCCATGGATTTGTGCTGCTTATGCAAAGAAAAAAGGGGGATTTGCAGGGCAAGATAATCACAACCCACGAGAGTTTTTAGAACATACCCAAGGCGCTGCTAAACGAGCCAATGCTGCCCAACAAAATGGCTATGAAATTTTTGCACCATTTGCTGCTGCTGTGATTATTGCAAACATCACAGGGAATGCGGATTCATTTTGGATTGGCACGTGGGCATTTTTATTTGTGCTCTCGCGCATTGCTTTTATTTATTGCTACATCAAAGATTTATCGAGCATGCGCTCGATTGCATGGGGATTGGGTTTGCTTTGCATCTTGATTCTTTATGCTATTGCTATATAAAGAAAAATGACCAAAAAAGCACAGATTCTTCTGTGCTTTTTTGGTATAATAAGCCCAAATTTTGCCAGCTAACTGATGCTGGTGGTAAACGTCATTCATTAATAAATAAGGATTCAACATGATTAAGGTTGCGATTAACGGTTATGGTCGTATTGGTCGTCAAGTATTGCGTGCGATTTATGA
>JASLBZ010000011.1 GCA_030146285.1 Neisseriaceae bacterium
TTGGCGTATCACCTGGTTGCTCTGTCATTTTAGAAAAATCAATGCTGCGACCATCCAGTCGTGGTGGTGTGCCTGTTTTCAAACGACCCAATGGCAATTGCAATTCTTTCAGACGCGCACCCAGACCAATCGCAGCAGGATCTCCTGCTCGGCCACCCGTATAATTTTCCAAGCCAATGTGAATTTTACCTGACAAGAAAGTACCTGCCGTTAACACAACAGCCTTACCATGAAATGCCAAACCAATGGTTGTTACCACACCTGTGATGGTGTCACCTGTTAGCAAAACATCATCAACTTGTTGTTGAAACAAATCCAAGTTTTCTTGGTTTTCCAACATTTGGCGAATGGCCGCCTTATACAAAATACGATCGGCTTGAGCACGTGTTGCACGTACAGCAGGACCTTTAGACGCATTCAAACGGCGAAACTGAATGCCCGACATGTCAGTAGCCAGAGCCATCGCACCACCTAAAGCATCAACTTCTCGAACCAAATGCCCTTTACCAATACCACCAATCGATGGATTGCACGACATTTGACCCAAGGTTTCAATATTGTGGGTTAACAACAACGTTTTGCGACCCATGCGCGCAGCTGCCAAGGCTGCTTCAGTACCGGCGTGTCCGCCACCAACGACAATTACGTCATAGACTGTTGGATAAATCATCATCTTTTAAATCAATCATTTTGAATGTTTGCGTTACAAGACTGCTTACAGGCAGCCTCAGTCCATTGATGGCAATAGGCTTTCACCACTATCACGAACCAAGAATGTTACCAAATCCCGCCACAATTCTCTTTTTTTCATGGCCGGCATTTGTTTCAATAAATACTCTGTTTGTCTGGCTTCTGTTTCGGTGCATTCAGACCAAAACAGGCGCATTTCTTGCGCCTGATGCATTCGAGTGTATTTTGCACCCTTACCAGACACATGCTGACGCCAACGCCGTACAGGATCGGTGGTAATGCCCACATAAAGCGATGCATTACGGCATTGAATCACATAAACAAACCAAGGCTTCATGCGCAATCCTGATTTGTTTTATACATTGTCTTCAGTAAAAAGCGGGGTGATTTTAACACGTTCAATACGCTGTCCCGTTTTTTCTAACACTTCAAAGTGCCAATCATGAAAATCCATGCCCTCACCCACGTCTGGAATGGTTTCCAAAACTTCCATCATCAAACCCGCAACCGTGTGGTAATCGGCATCATCTGGCAACAATGGCAAATGAATTTGCTGTGCTAACGTGGTGTATTCCAAAGCAGCATCAACCGTGAACGAATTGCCTACCGCCTCAATACTGGCAGCGTCTTCACGTTCATATTCTTCAGGGAAATCGCCCGCAATGGTTTCCATCAAGTCTTTCATGGTTACCATACCCAAAACCGCCCCGAATTCATCCACAACCAAAGCCAAATCGGCACTTTGTTCACGGAACAATTCCATGGCACGCAATACCGTAGAGCTGTCTGGTAAAAACAATGGCTGACGCAGAACACCATGAATGTTCATGGCTTCGCCCAACAAAACTTGGTTCAACAAATCTTTTTTACTCAAATAACCCAAAGGCTCATCGATGCCTGCTTTACCCACCACCACCAAGCGTGAAAATGGGCTACTCAATAGGTTTTCGTACTGTTCTTCTTTTGGCAAAGAAATGTCCAAACGTTCAATGTCTTTTCGTGGTGTCATCACCCCCAAGATCGGACGCTCGGCCAAAGTGAGAACGCTGACAATCATGTTTTTTTCATTGTCTTCGTAGTGCTCATTGTCATCCACACCACCTTGCGCACTCGCTTTTGCCAAAACAGCCTCACGAATACCCATCATGCCCAAAACGTTTTCCGCAGTACGGCTGCGCCAAGATTTGTTAATAAAGTCATTTTTCTTGCGATTTTTCTGTGCGACCTGATTAAAGACCTCAATCAAAATAGAGAAACCAATTGCCGCATACAAATAGCCTTTTGGAATTTGGAAATGCAAACCTTCGGCAATCAAACTAAAGCCAATCATCAACAAAAAGCCCAAGCACAACATCACAACCGTTGGGTGAACTTCAACAAAACGCGTCAATGGCTTACTTGCCCAAATCATAATCACCATCGCAACAATCACCGCCAAAGCCGCAATCGAAATGTGGTCAACCATCGCCACTGCTGTAATCACGGTATCAACCGAGAACACAGCATCCAAAACCAAAATCTGTGCTACAACAGGCCAAAATGGTGAATGCACACGGCTTTTTTGAGCACCGGTAAACGTGATGTGCCCTTCTAAGCGCTCATGCAATTCTGTTGTTGCCTTGTAAAGCAAGAACAAGCCACCGGCCAACATAATCATGTCTTTGCCCGAGACACCAAAGTCACCCACAAAGAAAATAGGCTTCACCAATGTCACGATATAAGACATGAAGCCCAACATAATAATCCGAATCACCACAGCCAAAGTCAAACCAGTAATGCGCGCTTTATCCCGCAATTTTGGTTCGACTTTATTGGCCAAAATGGCCACAAAAACCAAGTTATCAATACCCAAAACAATTTCAAGTATCAATAATGTAAAAAATCCAATAAGGGTTGCGGGCTGTAAAACCCAACTGAGATCAAAGTCCATTTAGTGTCATATCCAAGGGCAAACGCAAAAAGCAGCCGTGCTTTTCACAATGAAAAACATCAAGGCCGCTTCGCTCATAACAACAGAATAAATCTCGGAAAATGGTTATTAATCGCCATTCACTCGGGTCTTCGTCTGCCATTAATCAGTCCTAAGTTGTTAAAAAATATACTGCCAGTGTAACAGTTTTGGCAGCGAAGAAACAAGATTTCGCTGCCCTTAATCGCTTACAGTGTGCCGTAAGAGTGCAAGCCTGATAAGAACATATTCACACCCAAAAAAGCAAAAGCGGTAATAAATAAGCCAATAATAGCCCACCAAGCCAATACCGTACCTCTCCAGCCTTTAACCAGTCGCATGTGCAGCCAAATTGCATAGTTTAGCCAAACAATAAATGCCCATGTTTCTTTCGGGTCCCAGCTCCAATAACGACCCCAAGCATCCGCAGCCCACAAAGCACCCAAAACAGTTGCAATGGTAAAGAACAAGAAACCAACCGCAATGGCTTTGTACATGATTTCATCAATCACTTGTGCGCTGGGTTTCTTCCAGTTGAATTTTAATGCCAACAACTCAGCCACACCCAAAGCCGCGGCCATACAGAATGCACCATACCCGACAAAGTTTGCAGGAACATGAATCTTCATCCACCACGATTGTAAAGCAGGAATCAAAGGTTCAATGTGGTGAGCATCTCGCGCCAACATATACCAAAGTACAAAAATCACCACAATGCACTGGAATGCAAAGACAAACGCGCCCAAACGTTGGGCATCAAATTTTGCTTCATAGTACAAATACATCAGTGACGTAATGACCATAAACAAAACAAAAACTTCATAAAGGTTTGACACGGGAATGTGACCTGCATCCGGACGCAGCAAATAGCTTTCTAGCCAACGCACCAACAAACCCACCATACCAAACACAGCACTGGCCCAAGCAAATCCTGTCCCCATGTTAATCAGCGTATTGCTTTTCTCAGCAATCACACCTGTCATGCGGTCTTGGCGAAACGAAAAAATGGTACCAAACAAATAGCAAAAAAACGCCAAGAATGTAAGCACACATTGCCACATAATCGCTGCTTGACTGGACAACAGATAACTCAAGAAAAAATTGTGGTTATTGTTCGCGATATCACCACCATACAACTTCATGGACAATAAACCCAAAGCACCACACAAAATGGTAAACCACTGCAAAGACTTAAAGAACCAACCCAAGGCAATCAAACCCACCACACTGCCCCACAAGATGGAAATTTCATAGTAATCCATATGGTGCTCAGCAATACTGAACTGAGCATATACCGCAGCCAAAACAATAACGATGGCAAATACCATGTCTTTTAGGCTGATGTGGCTTCGCCAAGAATTGCTTTTTAAATAAGCGTGTTCAGGCACCGAATCTTTGTTTGCACTCATTACTTCAAGTCCTCTGCTAATTGTTTTAGTCGTGCTACGTGCTCTGGAAATTCGACATCCAAATCTCTGGCATGACGATTGGCACTCATTGCCACGCGAATCTTACCATCTTTTACCAAACACCAAGCTCGCTTCTCTCGAATATAGAACATAAAGAAAGAACCAAGGATTAAGAATAAGGAACCCAAATACACCAATGTTTGACCTGGAGATCGATTCATTTGCAAACCAGAAAACTGAACTTGTTCAAAATCATTCAATTGCATTAACACAGGTGCTTGGAATCGGTATAAGCCTGTTAAACCAACCAAGCTGTCGGCAACAAAACGTTGCTTTTGTTCTGAATCTGCCCAGGCAGGATGTTTGGCTTCTAATAACGCTTCATCTAGCAAAACACTGGCTGTACTTTGCAAGGCCAAAACCAAAAACTCACGCATGCTTTTTTGCTTATCCTCGGGAATATTGGTCACAATAAAGGTCTCTAAAGCCTCATAACCACCCGTGGCAAAAATAGCCAAAGCATTTTCTGTGGCAACCTGAAATGAATCACGAATACTAGGTGCAGTGCCTGTTGTTGCAATTTTGACCGCACGAGAACGCATGGCTGGATCAGCAAAAGCACGGCGCAATAGCATGAAGCTGTCCAAACTGTCTTCATTGTCCGCAGGCATCATTACCCAACGGTAATCGTCAGCCAAAGCTTCACGTTCACCCACTGCGAAGAATCGACCACCCTCACGCTCTAATGGCAACATGTAATTCAAATATTCACGCGCTTGACCTGCACTGTCGCGAATCTTGTAAGTGATGGTTGGGCCCACATTGGACATGTTCTTTTTGTTGTCCACATCACGAACATCATGCAAGGTTTGTCCTAGACTGCCGACTTTGTCATTCATACCCACTGACTGGTCTTCCACATTGAACATGCGAAACTCACCAAACTCCAACTGGTATTTGTCTTTACCAAGATTCAGTGGGTATTCACTCATGGAAACTGCTTTTAATTCCACAGGCTCAGTCAATGGTTGGCGCAAATCCCACGTTTTGAATCCAAGAGGAGAACCACCATCGCCAAAGCTGGCTTGGTAAATGGTCACGCCCTCTACAGTCAAAGGATGATTCACTTTAATGGTTTTCTCATGCACTTTGCCAGTTTCTTTTTCAGTTACCACAATATCACTGGCGAAGTTCTTCGGCATACCATTATCATAGTATTCCACATGAAACTGTTTAAGCTGTACCACAAATGGAAGCTTCTGGACAATTAAACCATCCCCCGTATTCAAGAAGGCAACATCCACTCCCTGCCCTTCTCTAACCGTCACATCTCCACGAAACGATAGCGTTTGGGCATCCAATTGGCTCTTTGCTGGAAAATCTTTGGCCAATACAGTGCTTTGATCTGGCACTAGGCGTCCAGTCAGAATGCCCAAATTCAATCCCATATTGCTGTCAATCAAACCACCAATACAGATAATGATTAAAGCAGCATGGGCAAAAATATAACCCCATTTGTTGCCACTGCCTTTTTTAGAAGCAATCAATACGCTGCCATCTTCTCTTGTCACTTCTTTTGACTTAAAACCACGGGCTTGCCAATAACGCAACAACACTGCGTCAGTTAGCTGGCCTTGTTCAATTTCAGCGGTATTTTTCATGGCAGCCAACGATTTGGCTGATGTTTTTTCGCGGAAAGACTTCATGTCTCGCCAAAAACCAGGGACATTTCGACACATACACAAAGCTGTCGAAACCACCAAGAAAATCATGATGACCACAAACCAGCTCGATGCATACACATCGTACAAACCTAAGAACTTAAAGATATCAAACCAAAAAGGTCCAAACTTGACCAAATAGTCTGTCATCTGTTGGTTCTGTTGCAAAACAGTACCAACAATAGAAGCGATAGCCAAAATGGTGAGCAGTGACACCGCAAATCGCATTGAACTTAAAAAGGCAAACCAAGGTCTGCGCATGATCGGAATGTGTGTGGTAGATTTTTTCATGAATTTCAAAGCAAACGATCAAAAATGGAAGGTGCTCATCTGTAAATTTACATTTACATACAAATGTGCCCGATTATAACGGAGAGACAGGCTTTAACCAACCAAGCCTCATCAAGCCATCACCCCAAAACATAACAAAAACCGCACACCAGTTGACTGCTGTGCGGTTTGTAAAGTTTCATTAACTGTTAATTAATGCAAACCTTGAATATAGTTCGCCACTGCTTTGATTTCTGCTGGCGTTAATTTGGTCGCCACATCATTCATCTCAACACTGGTGCGAGTGCCATTTGCATATTCATTCACTGTTGCTTCCACGTACATGCTGTGCTGACCTGCCACGCGTGGGTATTTATCAGGAATACCAGCGCCGCTAGGGCCATGGCATGACATGCAAGCAGGTACATTTTTAGAAGCAATACCACCACGGTAAATCTTCGCGCCCAATTCAGGGTTAAAACGAGGATCGGTTTCACCTGATTTTGGGTATTGTGTTGCAAAATAGGCAGCAGCATCACGAATGTCTTTGTCCGTCATTTTTGCTACACCAGGATCATCGGCCATTAGAGCAGCATTGCCAGTCGTGCGCTTTTTATCTCGAATGGCTTCAGCTTGTGCTGTTGTATATGCAGCATGCTGTGCAGCCAAACGTGGATAAGTCGGAATACCACTGTTGCCATCAACCGCGTGACAAGATGCACAAACAGTTTCGGCAATTTGCTTACCACGAGCCACATCGGCTTTAGGTTGTGCTGCCACAGCCAAGCCAGATACAGCCAAAGCAAGAGAGAGTAAAGTAAAACGTTTCATGAAGTGCTCCTGAGCAGGCATTCAATTAACAAGATATCTTGCCAATTGTACACCGAGTCCCTAATTATTCTGTATTCGGATTATAACTGAACCCAAATTAACCGTAATTTTATAAACGTGGTATTCTATACCAACTTTGTTCATTTATTCTACCCAATGTCACTTTTTCAAAATGCTAAATTCTTCACAACAGTGAACCATTTAAAAGATTTGCCCCCTACTCCTGCCGAAATTGCTTTCGTGGGTCGCAGTAATGCGGGTAAATCAAGTGCGATTAACACGCTAACCAACCACGTGCGTCTTGCCTATGTTTCTAAGACGCCTGGCCGCACACAACACATTAACTTTTTTGAGTTAGCCAATGGTAACTTTATGGTGGACTTGCCAGGTTATGGTTATGCCCAAGTTCCAGAAGCGATTCGCAGGCACTGGGTTGAACTCTTGGGTCAATATTTGCAAATCAGACCAAGCCTAATTGGCCTGGTATTGATCATGGATATTCGCCATCCCTTAAGAGAATTAGACCAACGCATGTTAGAATTCTCTGCAGAACGTGGGCTGCGTGTCCACATTCTACTATCAAAAGCAGATAAATTATCCAAGAATGACCAAATTAAAACCTTGTCTGCGGTCAAGAAAGCTTTAAAACCCTTTATGGAAAAGCAAGATATCACCATTCAAACCTTCTCTAGCCTAAAACGCCAAGGCAAAGAAGAAGTTGAAGCTGTTGTCAAATCTTGGTTTGACGATTTGGTGATTGAAGAAGAGTTGGTTGATGAAAGCACTGAAAACTAACCTTCAGCAAACGTCGCAAAAAGACAACACAAGCAAGCATTTAGCTTGCTTGTTTTCGTTACAACCAACCCAAACTTCTCAAAACAGCAAAACTAATGGCTGCAATAAACATGCCTGCGAACGTTGTCATGCCCAAAATATTGGCTGCAGCCGTGGCATTGCCGCCCATATTTTTCACCATAATATAACTTGCCGCTGCCACTGGCGATGCACTCATCATAAACAATACACCAAAATCCATGGTTGGTAACCCCCAAGCTTTACCGACCACAATGGCCACAATCGGTGCAATAAACAGCCTGCCAATACTTGACCACAATGAAATATCGCTGACTTTCATCATTGATTTAAAATCAAAGGTTGCTCCTGCGCAAATCAATGCCAATGGCAAGGAAATATCCGCCAAAAACTGTCCTGTTTGCAACACCATACTGGGTAACGTATCCAATGTTTGTTTGCACACAATCCCCAATACAATGCCCAGAATCAATGGGTTTTTGGCAATTTGTTTAAAGGTGCTAATCCAATTCATGCGCAAGCCTGGCTGCAATGAACGACTTAATGTAATGACTCCTAAGATATTGAACAAAATAGTCATGGCACCTGCATAAATAGCACCAACCGCCAGTCCTTCTGCACCGTAAGCATTGGCACAGAAGGCCAAGCCAACAATCGCAGTATTGGCACGAAAAACGCCTTGTACAAAAACACCTCGATTTTCTGTGCTTTTCACAAAGTATTTGGCAAACCATTCTGAGCCAAAATACAGAATAAACGTGGTCACCGTACCGGCTAAAATCACATTGATTTGCTGTGCATAATCTGCGTCGCTGTTCACAATACTCAAGAACAACAATGCAGGCAGTGCCCAATTGAACACCAGCTTAGAAGCTTGGTCACAAAAAGCCACATCCACGTGTTTGATGTTGCGCAACCACATACCAAAAAACAACAACAAGACATTGGGCAAGGTCACTTGCATTGAAAAAAGAATTGCATCCAAAATCGTTTGCCACATGTGTATTTCCTATTGTTGCTAGCTGGTTATAGCCCAAGATTAATTTCAGTGGAATCGGCCTGACACCAGCTCAAGCCTTCTTGCTCATAAAAACAAAATATTTCATTCACGATTTCTTCTGGCTCATCGATGATTTTGACCAAATGCACATCATCGGCTCCAATCACTTTTTCGGCAACCAATGTATCGCCAATCCAGTCATACAAGCCTTGCCAAAATTCACGCCCACACAGAATAATGGGACGCTTGCGAATCGTGCCTGTTTGCATTAGGGTTAAACTTTCAAACATTTCATCCAAAGTGCCAAAACCGCCAGGCATCACCACATAAGCAATCGCATGCTTAACAAACATCACCTTACGTGGGAAAAAATGTTGGAATTTCACACTCAAATCTTGGTACAAATTGGGACGCTCTTCATGTGGCAGGACAATATTCAAGCCGACTGAAGGGCTAATACCTGCATAAGCGCCCTTATTGGCAGCTTCCATTAAGCCAGGACCACCGCCCGAAATCACACTAAAACCACTGTCAGACAACAATCTGGCCAAAATTTCGCATTTCTCGTACATCGGATGCCCTTCATTTAAACGGGCACTACCAAAGATGGAAACCGCAGGTTGTATGGCTTTGAGCTCCTCACCTGACTGCACAAATTCAGAAACAATGCGCAATAAATGATAAGACTCACGCGCACGTAGTGATTCTTTGCTATCTTCAGGTAAAATAGGTTTTGGTAACTTATCAAATAAACTCATTTTTTTATTCACCTCGCTTTGTTTTTCAGGCTGCCTGAAAAACCCACACAGTCGGATTATGAAAACACTATTGCTTGTTGATGGCACATCTTATCTTTATCGCGCGTTTCATGCCATGGCGCCACTGACCAGTCCTACAGGAGAACCTACCGGCGCTTTGTATGGCGTTTTGAATATGCTGCGCCATTTGCGTCTAAACCATCAGCATGATTATTGTGCCTGTATTTTTGATGCAAAAGGGAAAAACTTCCGTCACGACTTGTTTCCTGACTACAAAGGCACACGCCCACCCATGCCGGATGAGCTGCGTAGCCAAGCCAACCAAATTCAAGATTTGGTTCGTTTAACAGGTTGGCCTGTCTTGTCTGTGCCCGATGTCGAAGCCGATGACGTGATTGGCACCTTATCGCGTGCTGGTGACGCTGCTGGCATGAAGGTCATTATCTCCACTGGAGACAAAGACATGGCGCAATTGGTCACGGACAATGTTTCTTTGGTGAACACCATGACCGGCGAAGTGCTTGACGTCGATGGCGTCCAAGGCAAGTTCGGTGTACCGCCTGAACGCATTATTGACTACTTAACCTTAATTGGTGACAAAGTGGACAATGTCCCTGGTGTGGATAAGTGCGGCCCGAAAACGGCAGTCAAATGGTTGGATGCTTATGGCTCTTTAGAAAATATCATGGCCCATGCCACTGAAATAAAAGGAAAAGTGGGTGAGCATTTACAGGCAGCCTTAAACCACTTGCCTTTATCATATGAATTAATCACGATTAAAGACGATGTGGATTTAAGCGCAGACATGCCAGATGGCATGGAAGGCTTGCATTTCCAACAAACAGATCCTGAAGCCTTGGTTGAGCGTTTTCAAAATTTGGGCTTTAAAAAATGGTTGGCTGAAGCACAACAAAAACTGGCAGAAAAACCAGCCCCAAAAACCCACATTCAAACCCAAGATGATTTGTTTGCCGCCACGGTAGCCGATGCAGTGGACAACCGACAATATGAAGCTGTTGCTAAGCCAGAAGTGATTATTGAAGTGGATGCATCACAATACGATGCCAGTGTGGCGACCCACTACCACGGTATCACCTCTACGGAAGCATTAGACGCTTTACTGCTGCGCCTAGAGCATGCTACAGAGATTGGCTTGGACACAGAAACCACCAGCTTAAATGTACAAGAAGCACAGATTATTGGTCTGAGCATTGCATTTGCTCCGGGTGATGCTTGTTATATCCCACTGGCACACACCGAATCCATGGTGGATGCACAACTGCCTTTGGATGAGACTTTGCGTATTCTGAAGCCTTATTTGGAAAGCGAAAAACTGGGCAAAATTGGACAAAACATCAAGTACGATGAGCATATTTTGGCCAATCACGGTATTTTCTTAAATGGCATTGTGGGTGACAGCATGCTCGCCTCTTATGTGTATGAGAGCCATTTGGGTCACGGACTGGACGAGTTGGCTTTGCGCCACTTGAACATTGAAACCATTACCTATGAAAGCCTGTGCGGCAAAGGGGCAAAACAGCTGAGCTTTGCTGATATTGCCGTCGAAGATGCCATCCAATATGCCAGCCAAGATGCCGATTTGGCCTTGCGTTTGCATTTATTGCTTTTGCAAAAAATGGACGCGCAACAACAAGAGATGTATTTGAATTTAGAGCTGCCTGTTTCTCAAGTGCTGTTTGAAATGGAACGTTATGGCGTTTTAATCGACAAGCCGGAGCTCGACCGCCAAAGTCACCATTTGGGTACGGAATTATTGGCTTTTGAAAAACAAGCTTTTGAGCTTGCCGGTCAGCCATTTAATTTAAACTCGCCCAAACAGCTGCAAGAAATCTTATTTACCAAATTGGAAATTCCCACCAAAGGTTTGAAGAAAACACCATCCGGTGGTATTTCTACCAATGAGTCTGTTTTGGAAAAATTGGCACTGGACTACCCTTTGCCCAAGATTATTTTGCAAACCCGCAGCATCAGCAAACTCAAATCCACGTATACCGACAAGTTGCCAACGCTGATCAATCCCAAAACCCATCGCGTTCACACAACTTATGCACAAGCCGTTGCCATTACAGGACGCCTAGCGAGCAACAACCCAAACTTACAGAATATCCCCATTCGCACTGAAGATGGACGCCGTGTTCGTCGTGCGTTTATCGCACCGGCAAACCACAAAATTGTTTCTGCCGACTACTCTCAAGTTGAGCTGCGCATCATGGCGCATCTATCCCAAGATGAGAATTTAATTGATGCATTTAATCATGGCCATGACATTCACCGCAGAACAGCAGCTGAGATTTTTGATGTGCCACAAGAAGCTGTTAGCAGTGAACAACGTCGCTATGCGAAAACCATTAACTTTGGCTTGATTTACGGCATGCGTGAATATGGTTTGGCACAAGCTCTGGAAACCACACCTTTTGCTGCCAAAGAATACATTGATCGCTATTTTGCACGTTATCCTGGCGTGGCTGACTACATGCAACGCGCCAAAGAAGATGCAGAAGAAAAAGGCTATGTGCAAACCATTTTTGGTCGTCGTTTGTATCTACCAGATATCAACAGCAGCAATGGCAATGTTCGTGCCGGCGCTGAGCGTGCAGCCATTAACGCGCCCATGCAAGGCACGGCATCTGATTTGATTAAACGTGCAATGCTGCTTGTGCAATCGTGGCTACACAGCGAAAAAATGCAAAGCACACTGATTATGCAAGTGCACGATGAATTGGTGCTGGAAGTTCCTGAACATGAATTGGCTGTGCTACAAGTGAAACTGCCTGAGTTGATGTCACAAGCAGGTGAGCTTAGCGTGCCTTTGCTGGCCGAAGTTGGCATTGGCGACAACTGGGAACAAGCGCACTAATCCCCCATTTGCCATCAACAGAGCCGCTAAGTCACACACAAATGAATCAGCGGCTCTACCCGAGGCACAAGACATTCAAATACTGAATACTGAGCAATTCAGTGGCTTTCAGGATGCCTAAAATACTGGGTACTATTTTGTTGGCACAAAAAAAGACTGGCTTTCACCAGTCTTTTTTAATTTTTATGCTCGATTAACCCAATGTTGGCATGGAGAACTGTGCACCTTCGCGAACTTCTGACGTAGGCCAGCGCTGAGTAATCGTTTTGCGACGGGTATAGAAACGCGCCCCATCTGGACCATACGCATACAAATCACCAAACAGCGAGCGCTTCCAACCACCAAAACTATGGTAAGAAACAGGTACTGGCAATGGAATATTAATCCCCACCATGCCGACTTGAATATTGTCACTGAAGTAGCGCGCCGCCTCACCATCGCGGGTATAAATGCACGTACCATTGCCATATTCATGGTCATTAATCAGCTGCATGGCTTCTTGCATGGTTTTCACACGCACAATTTGCAAAACAGGCCCAAAAATTTCTTCTTGGTAGCTTTTCATGTTCGGTGTCACCGCATCAATCAAGGTAGCGCCCACAAAAAAGCCATTTTCGTAACCAGCCACTTGAGAAGCTCGACCATCTACCACAATCGTAGCGCCATCTTGCTGTGCGCTATCAATATAAGCAATCACCTTTTCTTGGTGGGCTTTGGTGATCACTGGGCCAAAATCATTGTTATTGTCGCTATACACACCCATTTTTAATGATTTCATTGCCTCAGTCATCTTGCTGACCAATTGATCAGCCACATCATCGCCTACCGCTACCGCAACGGACAAGGCCATACAACGCTCGCCAGATGAACCAAAAGCAGCGCCCAGTAACGAGTTCACCACATTACCTAAGTCAGCATCAGGCATCACAATGGCGTGGTTTTTAGCACCGCCCAAAGCTTGGCAACGTTTACCATGTTTGGTTGCTGTTGAATAAATATATTCAGCAATGGGTGTTGAGCCCACAAAACTCACCGCTTGAATGCGTTTATCGGTCAGTAAAACATCCACAGCTGTTTTATCACCGTTAACCACGTTCATCACGCCTTTAGGCAAACCTGCTTGTTCTAACAATTGTGCAATAAACAATGTTGAACTCGGGTCACGCTCAGATGGCTTTAAGATAAAGCAATTGCCGCACACTATGGCCATTGGATACATCCACAATGGCACCATAGCAGGGAAATTGAATGGCGTAATGCCTGCCACTACACCCAAAGGCTGAAATTCACTCCATGAATCAATATCAGGGCCCACACCTTTGCTAAATTCACCTTTTAAAAACTCAGGTGCACTGCATGCATACTCTACGTTTTCAATGCCGCGTTGTAACTCACCTGCAGCATCATGCAAAATTTTGCCATGCTCTTCACCGATTAACTGGCAGATTTTGTCTTTGTTTTGTTCTAGCAATTCTTTAAAACGAAACATCACGCGTGCACGCTTCATGACTGGCGTATTTCGCCAAGTCAGAAAAGCTGCCTGTGCAGATGCAATCGCTTCTTCAACCGTCGCCACACTGGCCAAAGCAACTTCTTTGCTAATACCGCCTGTGGCTGGGTTATACACCGGCTGTGTTCGTTCTGTATCTTGAATCAGTTCGCCATTGATTAAATGTCCTACAACTTCCATCGTCTTTCTCCTCAAATATTGTTATTGGCTGCTATCCTAGCCTGTTTTTACTACTGACAATAGCCACAAGCATAACAAATAATACAGATAGGTAAACCAGAAAATACAAAATATTTAAATCAAAATCCATGAACCCAAAAAAAAGCTGCCATAAGGCAGCTTTTTTTAGTCCAATCACAGCTTAAAACAAATTATCAATGTCTCGAGCGGGTGCTGGTTGACTAGAGCGTTTGACTTCAACCGTAGATTCTTGCTTGATTTTGGGCTTGCTATTGATAGGTGCAACCACCACCTCTTTAACAATTGCATCTTTTTTCACGCCTGTTAACGCGGTATTGGTGACTTTGCCATCTTCAGGTTTGTCTGCCAATAAGTCTTCAACTGTCATGGTTGGTTTTTCAGCCTTGCCTTGGCCATCGACAGCAAAAACAGGCGAATGGTCATTGTCATGCTGCAAAGTCCATTCTTCTACTTCCGAGCCTGAACCAGAAGAGGTTCCCGTTGTCGCTGGTACGCCAATATCACTGTTCAAAGCATGATAAGCTTTTGCCACCAAAACACCGACTGCAATAGCCAATACCAACAAAAACAGCATAAAAATACGTTTTGCTGTCACAGGAGAACCTTTTTTGGGTACTGGCTTCGTTGCTTTTTCAGTCATGTCCACGCTCAATCAATACATTTAAATAAACGGATGCAGTATAACACATTGATTTTATGATTATCAGTATTGCGGAATAAAGGTTTCGTACAAAGTTACCACTTTTTGCACACCTGCTGTCGTGCTCACTTGCGCATTCACAGCTGCTTGTTCCTCAGGTGTTAATATGCCAAAAATATAGGTAACGTCATCATATGTAACGATTTTCACATGGTTTGGATTGTAGCCTTTTGCGTTTAATAACATGGTTCTGACTTTGGAAGTTGTCCATGCATCGCCACTGGCATCCCCAAAAGTTCGCTCTTGTGCCAGACCAATATAGTTGTAAACTTTTTTCGCTGGTGTTTGCGCTTTTGCAACACGTTCTGCAAATTGGCGGTCGGCTTCTGTTGGCACAGTACCCATTAATAAAATTTGGCGATTATAGCTGATCACCTTCACCGCAATCGGGGTTTTACTGTCATTGCTAGATGCTTTTAAATGCTCAGAAATGGCAGAAGAAACCTGAAACTCCATGGTTTTATCATCAGCTTGTGCTCCTGTTGTGCGTCTGTCTGTGGCCGACAAGACCCCAGCCGTTGCACCACCAAAAAGTGCAGCCACACAACCTGTTAAGCTGCTTGTTAACGCCACACCCACCACAACTGCTTTTAACCATTGTTTCATGTTCTTTTCCCGTTATCTAAAAAGCCATTAAGCCAGTATTTACTCTGTGCTGCCAAAAAGCAAAGTATCGATACAATCACACAAAGCATGAATCAAGACAATGTGAACTTCTTGAATGCGTGCTGTCCGACCATGCGGTACGTTTAACAAAACATCATCGCCATTTAATTCTTCAGCGATTTTACCACCATCTTTGCCTGTGAATGCAACTACAACCATGCCACGTTCATGTGCCGCTTTCACAGCCTCCATAACATTGGCAGAATTACCTGAGGTTGAAATTGCCAACAATACATCCCCAGCTTTACCCAAAGCACGTACTTGTTTTGAAAAAATCAAATCATAGTCGTAATCGTTGGCAATGGCCGTGATGGCAGACGTATCCGTCGCCAAAGAAATAGCAGCCAAGCCCATGCGTTCTTTTTCAAAGCGGCCAACCAACTCGGCAGCAAAATGCTGTGCATCTGCAGCAGAACCACCATTGCCACAACTTAAAATTTTGCCATCGTTCACCAAAGCCATCACCATCAGTTCAGCAGCAGCCACAACTTCTGTGGATAAGATATCTTGGCAAACCTGCTTAATCTCGATGCTTTCAATAAAATGTTCTTCAACGCGTTTATTTAAATCCATTTTTTTATTCCATAATATTTTTTAACCAAATGGGGCTACTATCCCCATCAATCAAGACAGCATCAAAACGACAAGGTCCTTGCCAGCCAAAGCGTTGTAAATACAACTGGGCACTGCGCTCTAATTTTGCCATTTTAACAGGGTTTAAACTGGCTAAGGCACCGCCGAATAAATTATTCTTGCGATAGCGCACTTCAATAAAAATCAAAGTGGCATCCTGTAAGACAATCAGATCAATTTCACCATACCGACAATGCCAATTTCTCGTTTGTAGTTGACAGCCTTGTCGTTTTAAAAACTGCCATGCCAGCGTTTCGTAATAGTCGCCTTTATCTCGTTTTGAAAACATGCTCTTAGCCTTGTAAAGTGATATAGTAGAAGACTTGTTGTTTTCTAATAGAGTTCTATTGTGCAAAAGCATTTTCAAAAAGCAGTCGATAGCATCACCCCATCTACTTTATACATTGTTGCCACTCCCATCGGAAATTTGAGCGACCTTTCTTTGCGCGCCTTGGCCATTTTAAGCCATGCCGATTTGATTTGCGCAGAAGACACACGCGTGACAGCTCAGCTATTAAGCGCCTATGGCATTAGTGGCAAACTCTTAAGCGTGCGGGAACAAAACGAACAACAAATGGCAGACAAGGTGATTGCAGCCTTAGCGGATGGCCAATCTGTTGCCCAAGTATCCGATGCTGGCACACCTGCGGTGTGTGACCCTGGCGCCAAATTAAGCACCCGCGTGCGTGAAGCCGGTTACAAAGTTGTTCCCGTTGCAGGCCCAAGTGCCGTGATTACCGCCCTCAGTGCTGCAGGCATTAGCCAGCCTGAATTTTATTTTGCCGGCTTTTTGCCATCAAAAAGCAAAGAGCGCGAAACCTTACTTACCCATTGGCAAGAAACCGAGTATGCCGTGGTGGCTTTTGAAACACCTCACCGCATCGAAGCCACGCTTGCACAAATGGTCCAACTGTTTCCAGAGCGCAAAATAACCTTAGCCCGTGAGCTAACCAAGACTTATGAAACATTTTTGCATGGCACGCCAGTTCAGTTACAAGCCATTTTGCAAGCAGACAGCAACCAATGCCGTGGTGAAATGGTCGTTATTTTGCATCCAGTGCAAAAAAAACAGTCTGAAGCACTCTCAGAAATGGCAAAAAACCTGATGTTAGAGTTGATTTTGGAGCTGCCAATTAAAAAAGCTGCTGCCATTACCAATAAAATAACAGGTGAAAACAAGAAGATACTATACGAGTTCGGATTATTTACAAAAAACAGTTTACAAGATTAAAAAAATCCGTATAATCTCAGTTCTCAAAGCAATGAACCACTGCCCAGGTGGCGAAATTGGTAGACGCAGGGGACTCAAAATCCCCCGCCGCAAGGTGTGACGGTT
>JASLBZ010000014.1 GCA_030146285.1 Neisseriaceae bacterium
TAAAAACTTTGGCAACGGCATTGTTTAAAATTGCCAATGATTTGCGTCTATTGGGCTCAGGCCCTCGTGCAGGCTTTGCAGAAGTCAATTTACCAGCCAACGAACCGGGCAGCTCAATTATGCCGGGCAAGGTCAACCCAACGCAGTGCGAGGCTTTGTCAATGCTTGCTTGCCAAGTCATGGGCAATGATGTCACGATTGGCATTGCTGCGAGCCATGGTCATTTGCAATTGAATGTTTTTAAACCGGTAATTATTTATAATATTCTTGAGTCTATTACCCTTTTGGCCGATGGTTGCCGCAACTTCCAAAGCCATTGCGTTGCGGGCATGAGTGCAAATGTAGCCAATATGAATCGCCACTTAGAGCAAGGCTTAATGCTGGTGACTGCTTTGAATCGCCATATTGGTTATGACAATGCTGCTAAGATCGCCAAAAAAGCCTATAACGAAAACCTCACTTTAAAACAAGCCGCTTTGGATTTAGGCCTGGTGAGCAGCGAAGACTTTGACTTGTGGGTTGACCCTAAAGACATGCTTTACCCAAGTTAAAGCAATACCCAGAAAAACCTTCAAAAAGCCCACCTTCTAGTGGGCTTTTTTCATGGCAGCCTGAAAGCCACATGAGGATAAACAAAATCTACCTTGTAATATTGGATAAAACCGCTTGAATCGTTCTATTTTATCCCCAAATTAAGTGATATTTATGGCACAATATGCACCCTACTTTTGATAAGAAAGTGTTGAACCATGTCTGTTTTGGTCTTGCAACATCCAGCATTAGCAAGCTGCCAATTAAGCCCGCTGTGGCACCATTTAAACATCAGTGCACCAAGTATTAGCGGTGATTGCGTGCGCTTGCCCATCGTAGATGCCCATGCATTGCCTGCCAGCATCCACGAACAATTGGATGCACAAAATATTGATTTTGCCATTATTCCCAATCAGAACTTTCAAAATATTGGTTTAATTGTGACCGACATGGATTCGACCTTGATTACCATCGAGTGTATTGATGAAATTGCGGCACAAAATAACATTAAAGATCAAGTTTCCGAAATCACTGAGCGAGCCATGCGTGGCGAATTGGATTTTAGCCAGTCATTAATTGAGCGTGTTGCCTTATTAAAAGGCTTACCAGCAGCAGCTTTAGAAAAAGTTTACGAAGAAAAACTTAAACTCACCCCTGGTGCGCAAACCTTAATTCAACAAGCACAAGAACACCATTGCAAAATCGTTTTGGTTTCAGGCGGCTTTACGTTTTTTACAGAAAAACTGCAAACCCGTCTTAATTTAACGGCTACCTTTGCCAACCAATTAGAAATTATCGATGGCCATTTAACTGGTCGCGTGACAGGCCAGATTATTGATGCAGATGCCAAAGCCCGTATTTTAAAACAATACCAAACACAATTGAACTTGCAAGACAATCAGGTTTTGGCAATGGGCGATGGCGCCAATGATATTCCTATGCTACAGGCTGCCGGCTTTTCGGTCGCCTACCACGCAAAGCCCAAAACCAAAGCGTTTGCCAATATTCATGTCAATCATTTGGACTTAAGCAGCGTTGCAAAGTATTTCGGTTAATATAGTTGACTAATCTTGTCGGGTATTACATAATATTAACCTATTAAAGGATAGGAGACTATCATATGCGCTTGACGACGAAAGGTCGTTTTGCCGTCTCTGCCATGTTGGATTTAGCACTTTACAGTAACAATACGGCGATTAGTTTGACTGCCATCAGTGAGCGTCAACACATCTCATTGGCTTACTTAGAGCAATTGTTTGGCAAATTAAGAAGAGCGGGTTTGGTGCACAGTGTTCGTGGTCCCGGTGGTGGTTACAAACTGGCTCATGACCTCAAAAGCATCAACATCGCGCAAATTATTGCCGCAGCTGAAGACACATTGGATGCAACGCAATGCAATGGCAAAGGAAATTGTTCAGGTGGCGAGCCTTGTTTAACCCATGACTTATGGGAAAACCTAAACAAGACCATTGAAGGCTACTTGAGTAACGTGACTTTGGCACAATTGATTAGCAGCAAACAAGAGCGCGGCATCAGACCGCAGACTATCGCTTTTACCGATATTAAATAACGATTTTAAAGAGCACAAACATGACCGTTAAAACACCTGTTTATTTGGATAACGCTGCAACGACTCGCGTTGATCCGCGCGTTGCTGAAAAAATGATTCCTTTTCTTTGCGAAGAATATGGTAACCCTGCTAGCTCAAGCCACGTTTTTGGCTGGACAGCAGAAGAAGCTGTTGAAAACGCACGTCAAGAAATCGCCAATTTATTGCATTGCGACAGCAAAGAAATTGTTTTCACTTCTGGCGCAACCGAGTCAAACAACTTGGCCATCAAAGGTGCTGCGCACTTTTACCAAAGCAAAGGCAAGCATTTAATCACGGTAAAAACAGAACACAAAGCTGTTTTGGACACCATGCGTGAATTAGAGCGCCAAGGCTTTGAAGTGACTTACTTAGATGTACAAGACAATGGTTTAATCGACTTAGACGTATTGAAAAATGCGATTCGCGAAGACACCATCTTGATTTCAACCATGTGGGTGAACAACGAAATTGGCGTGTGCCAAGACATCGCTGCCATTGGTGAAATTTGCCGCGAACGCAAAATTGTATTCCACGTTGACGCAGCACAAGCCACAGGCAAAGTATTGATTGACTTAGGCGCCGTAAAAGTTGACTTAATGAGCATGTCTTGCCACAAATCTTATGGCCCTAAAGGCATTGGTGCTTTGTATGTGCGTCGCAAACCACGCATTCGTTTAGAAGCGCTTATCCACGGCGGTGGTCATGAACGTGGTTTTCGCAGCGGCACATTGGCCACTCACCAAATCGTTGGCATGGGCGAAGCTTACCGCCTAAGCCGCTTGGAAATGGAAAAAGACAATGCGCATGCACTTAACTTGCGTAACCGTTTCTTAAAAGGCATTGAAGGCATTGAAGAAGTGTATATCAATG
>JASLBZ010000217.1 GCA_030146285.1 Neisseriaceae bacterium
ACTTTATACCAATATAATTATTCATATAATATATAATTTTTATTCACTTGTTCATATTACACATTCATCTTATAATAAAAAAATAGCCAGTTAGCACAAAGCTAACTGGCATAAATACACATATATACACACACATCAAGAAGCAATATCGCAATACAAAAACGATAATCACATACTGGTTATCGTTTTTTATTGTGGTATTACTCGACTCTAGATAATATGCTGAGTCATCTCATTTTGCAAATAGAACACTTGCTCTATATTGTATACCTTGATAAAAATCAAACAAACCGAAATTTTATTTCAATCACTTCAAGATAAACTTGTCGTTATCCAAAGCAACTCTGTAATTTTTAGGCAATGATTGTTTGTTTTTAGGATTTTGCAGCCACAAATCCATTTTATGACCCAAATGTGTTAAGACCACTTCATCACAAGATATTTGCGATTCAATCTCATACACCAAATTCAAATCATTGTGGTTTCTGGGTCTGATGGTCATCGGTGGCGTGCTGCAATCAATCACCATGCAATCCAAATGGCAGTCTTGCAGCCAAGCAATGGTTTCATCAGGCAGCCCAACGGTGTCTGTAAAATAAGCCACATTCTTGCCCGCATAGCTCAAAACATAGCCCAAAGTCGGCTTAGAATGGTTCATGTTCAATGCGGTGATGGTTAAATCTCCCCATTCAAACATTTGCCCATGTTGCCAAGGTGTTTGAAAAGACAGAATGCCAGGATGTTTATACAAGTCCGCAAAACCTTCTTCGTCTTGGGGGCCATAGACCGGGATGCTGTTGCCAACACCCCAGCGAATGTGCAATAAACCTTGCGCATGATCCGGATGGTAATGGGTTTGAACAATGGCTTTCAGGTTCTCATTTTGCAAACGACTGGCCAAATCAATCAGACCACTGTCTATCAAAATGACTTGGTTTTGGTAGCGAATCAAAGCCGAACAGGCTTTTCGGCGAAAAGAAGCAATGGTGCGACTGCTCACACAAATTTTGCATTGGCAACCGAACACAGGAATTTGCCCAGCATCCCCTGTCCCCAATAAAATTAGCTCTACACTCATGCCATGCCCTTACTGCTTTTTAGAATATGGATAAAATCAGCCACCACTTTATCCAAGATTTGTGAGGCATCAATTTGATTGGCTCGGTCAACATTCGTATCGGCCAAGCTATGACTGCGTAAGATGCGCGATTCAATCATGTCTTGCGATTCGCGCTGGCGATTTTCTAAGCGTTGGCGCTGCGTTGATTCGTCTAAAAACAACTGAATGGGTTGCAATTGCGCACCAAACAAACGATGGGCTTTTGACCAGTACTCACGGGAGCCATTGAGCAGCACGAAAGGCTTTTTACCGATGTCCATGAGCCAATGTCGATCATAAGCATATTGACAGTCATTGGCTTGCCAGTGCAATGAAAAATGTTGGTGCGACAACAGCTTGTCGTACTCACGAGCCGAAATTGCATAATGCTCTTCCGGCTCACCCGCCACTTGTTCTCGAGTAATGTAACGTGTTGGCACACAAACTTGGCTGCCTAACTCCTCACGCACCGCATTCATCACGGTATCCTTACCGGAGCCCGAAGGCCCCATCACATAAAAAGCAAAATCTGTGTTCATGTTAAATGACTCTTTGCCCTTGTTTCCAAACATGGCGTACCCATGGGTTGTTATTGTGCATTGACACTTGTAAAACATCGGCTTTTTTACCAATGGCAATTTCACCGCGATCGGTTAGATTCACCGAATGCGCTGGGTTGCGTGTTACTGTACGAATTGCACTTGGCAAATCATAACCCACTTTGTCTTCTGTCAAAATAAAGGCAGCCTGTAACAAACTGGTTGGATAGTAGTCACTGGATAAAATGTGCAATAGGTTTTTCTGTGCCAATGTGCTTGCGGCAATATTGCCCGAATGCGAGCCACCACGAACAATATTGGGCGCACCCATTAACACTTTCATGTTCTTTTGGGTTGAATGCCAAGCAGCTTCTTCTGTGGTTGGGAACTCAGCAATGTGCATACCAAAATCATGTGACTCTTGCACATGCGCTTCGGTCGCATCATCATGGCTTGCCATCACCACATTGTTTTGGCGACAAAAATCAGCAATGGCGGTTCTGTGTAGATTGCTGTAGTTTTGTGCATTGGCAATTTGTCTGGCTTCGAATGCTTGCATTTGCGCCATGGTCAAGCCGTATTTGCCTTGGTAATAAGTGCGGTAATGTTCAATCTCTTGAAATTGGCGCTGTCCTGGAGAATGGTCCATTAGCGATACCAAACCCACGTTTTTATTGGTAATGCAATTGTTAAACACATTCAATGTTTCCGGATGTGCGACTTCACAACGCAAATGCAATCGGTGTTCAATGCGGGTCAAACCATGCTCTTTGCTGTAGTTCAAAGCCTCTAACATCGGCAATAAATTTTCCAATCGCTCACTTTTGGGACTAATATCGCCAATCGACAACGCATCGAAAACCGTGGTAATACCCGCGCTGGCAATGTGGTTATCATGGCTTAACATCGCAGGCAATGTTGGCCAGTCAACCGATGGGCGTGGGCTCATGTATTTTTCAAGGTTGTCGGTATGCAGCTCGACCATGCCAGGCATCACATACTGCCCTTGCATGTCTTCTGCACTGGCCACAGCACTGTTGCCACTGTCAATGGCCGTAATCACGCCACCTTCCATAACAATGGAACCATGCACCACTTCATCGGCCATAATAATCTTGGCATTACTTAAAATTTGCTCACGCGACATGTCGCACCACCTCATTTTGCAAAATATTAAATTGAGAGTCCCCAACTGCTTGACGTACATAAGCATCATGGAAAATACCGATCACCGCACTTTTTTTGGTTTTGGCTTCTTCAATCAACTCCAAAACCACATCACGGTTTTTCTCGTCCAACGATGCCGTTGGCTCATCCAACAACAACACGGGCCAATCCACCATAAAACCACGTGCGATATTCACTCGTTGTTGCTCACCACCTGAGAATGTGCTCGGAGCCAAATGCCACAAGCTTTCTGGAATATTTAAGCGGCTCAGTAAATCTTCTGCCTTTAAGCGTGTGCTTTGTGCATCCAAACCGCGCTCTAAAGCAGGCTGCATCACCACATTCAACGTGCTCACACGAGGAATCGTCTTTAAGAATTGGCTCACATAGCCAATGGTGTTTTTGCGCAAGCTCACGATTTCACGAGGGTTAGCAGCAACCATGTCCACCCATTCTTCGTTTTTATTAATCAACAAAGAACCGCTGTTGGCCAAATAATTACCGTACATCATGCGCAGCAAAGTGGACTTACCCGAGCCAGATTGACCCGACAAAATCAAACACGAACCTGCGCTGGCATCAAAATTCAAATCTTTGAAAACATTCAAGACTGCTGAATTTTGATGGTGCAATACAAACTCTTTGGAAATATTGCGCGCTGAAACCATAACTGTAGACATAATAAGCACCCTTAAACTTGCAAAATAGAAGACACCAGCAACTGCGTATAAGGATGCTGCGGATCATCTAGAATCTGATCGGTTAAACCACTTTCCACGACTTTCGATTGCTGCATCACAATCAATCGGTCTGCTAAAATTCGCGCCACAGCCAAGTCATGCGTCACCAAGATAATCGACAAATTGTATTGGCGCACCAACGAGCGAATCAAATCCAATAACTTGGCTTGTACCGAAACGTCCAAACTACTGGTTGGTTCATCCATAAAAACCAAACGCGGGTTGGAAACCAAGTTGCGGGCAATTTGCAAACGCTGCTGCATACCACCTGAGAATGTGCGTGGGTAGTCATTCACACGATCGGCGGCAATTTCGACTTCTTCTAGCCAATTTTTGGCGGTTTCATGCAATTTGCCATAGTGACGAACACCTTGTGCCATCAAACGCTCGCTGATATTTGCTCCCGCAGAAACACTCATGCGCAAACCATCGCGTGCATTTTGTTCAACAAAACCCCAATCCGTGCGCAGCAATTGGCGGCGTGCCGCTTCAGATTCCGCATACAAGTCTTGCAAACGGCCATCTTCATGAATGTAATGCACATGGCCCACTTCAGGCTCTAGGCGCCCTGAAAGCGCAGACAATAAAGTTGACTTACCAGAACCCGACTCACCGACAATGCCAATCACTTCACCAGGATACACTTCAAAATTCACGTCCTGACAGCCTTTGTTGTGACCATACAGCTTGGTTAAACCATTGACTTGTAACAATGGTTTTTCCAAAAAATCCAAGTTTTGGGCAGTCACTGTTTTTCCTTTTGAACTACTTGCATAACGCCTCTTTCATTGCCGTTTGCTCCTGACAGTAATCAGTGTCTGAGCACACAAAAATATGGTTGCCTTGGTCATCCATGACCACTTCATCTAAGAAGGAATCATCGCTGCCACAAATCGCACACGACTCTGGCCATTTTTGAATTTCAAATGGATAATCTTCAAAATCCAAGCTTTCCACTTTGGTAAAAGGTGGCAATGCATACAAACGCTTCTCACGACCTGCACCAAACAGCATCAAAGCAGCGCTGTTGTTCAATTTTGGATTGTCAAATTTTGGAATCGGCGATGGATCCATAATGTAATGGTCATTCACCCGCACAGGATAAGCATATGATGTTGCAATGTGGCCAAAACGAGAAATGTCTTCGTACAATTTCACATTAATCACGCCATAGTCTTGCAAAGCATGCATAGTGCGGGTTTCCACTTCCGAAGGCTCAATAAAACGCAAAGGCTCAGGAATCGGCACTTGGAACACCATAATTTGGCCATGAGACAAGGCTTGTTCAGGAATGCGGTGACGGGTTTGAATAATATCCGCTTCACCTGTTTTGGTGGTCACGGCCACATGCGCTGTTTTTTCAAAAAAGCGGCGAATCGATATCGCATTGGTCGTGTCATCTGCACCTTGGTCAATCACTTTTAAAACATCGTTCTGACCAATAATGCTGGCAGTTAATTGAATACCACCGGTACCCCAACCATAAGGCAATGGCATTTCACGTCCACCAAATGGCACTTGATAACCTGGGATAGCAACGGCTTTCAGTAAGCTACGGCGCAACATGCGTTTGGTTTGCTCATCTAGGTAAGCAAAATTATACAAACTCTCATCACCTGTTAAATTCACTTGGTCATTTTGAGTCATTGAACTGACATTATTTTGCATAACATGCTTCCTCTACTGCAGCTTCTTTACTCACGCCATTGGCAGCCTGTAAAGATGCTCGTTCTGCGCGAATGCGGCGCAACAATTCCAATTCAGATTGAAAATCCACGTAATGCGGCAATTTCAAATGCGAGACAAAACCAGAACCTTCGACGTTGTCACAATGGGCTAAGACAAACTCTTCATCTTGGGCAGGTGAGATTTTTTCTTCATCCCAATCATCAGAGCACAAAGCTCGCTCAACCAAAGCCATCGCCATGGTTTTTCGCTCACAATAACCAAAACCCAAACCATA
>JASLBZ010000070.1 GCA_030146285.1 Neisseriaceae bacterium
TTGCCCGTTAAGCCAGGCATTTCAATGTATTCAACAGGGCGATGGCGGTCTAGTTTTTCTGTATTAATCACCGCACTCATCGCATCAAGTGGTACAGCGCCACCGGTATAACCTGTGCCACCACCACGAGGGATAATGGTCAAATCAAGCTCAATTAATGATTTAACCAAAGGTGCAATTTCATGCTCATAATCTGGATTGACCACAACAAAAGGATACTCAACACGCCAGTCAGTTGCATCGGTTACATGGGTAACGCGCGCTAGGCCATCAAACATCACATTGTCTTTGTGGGTGATTTTGCTTAAGCGGTGTAATATTTCCTTGCGTTTTTGACGAGTGAACTCAAAACCATTGTCAAAAGCATCAACAGCTTTGGTGGTTTCGGACAATAGGAAAGCGACTTCTTCATTATCGTCACGGCGTTTTTGAATTTCACCGGTTCTGTGGCGCATTTCTTTGACCAAAGCTTGTTGGCGATGTTTGTGTTCTAAAAGGTCATCAACAAGATAAGGATTGCGCTCTACAGCCCAAATATCCCCCAGTACTTCGAACAGCATGCGAGCAGAGCGCCCAGTTTTGCGTTGCGAACGTAAGGATTGCAAAGTGTCCCATGCCTTTGCACTTAAAATGCGTGTGACAATCTCTTTGTCAGAATAAGAAGTGTAATTGTAGGGTATTTCACGTATTCGTTGCTGTGTGGTCATGTGGCGTGTCCGTTCACCGTAATTTATCAACAGAGGGTGTCATTATTGGTTATGTTTGAAATGGTATCGATAGTTGCTTAATAGCAGTTTGTTTTAAGCTTTTTAAAAACGGTTAAAACAAACCAATATTGTAGGCTATTTTCAATACGTTTGCAGCCTTTGATTGTAGATGATTCAAGACATTAAAGGTGGAAATCATTAAATAATGTATACAATAACAATGGCATTGAGCATATTTACTGATGAGGGTGCGAGTGGGTGGCGTGATTAAAGCACACGATATTGACCATATGATTCTGGTTTCAGGGTGCTTTTGTATTTTTGATGCAAAAAATCAGGTCATGAGTTTGCTTTAAGATTTGGTTGAATCAAAAAACAAGATCGAAATAGCTTGTGAAGTAGGGTAATTTAAGATTGCCCGTATGTTGGAAATTGCCAGCCATGCCAAATTGAACTCTGCAAAGTGATAATACCAATAAACAATGTTTTTGTTTATTGGCATCTTTTTTCGATGTTTGAGAAGCTCACAAAAGGCATGACAACAATGGAGTCTTGATTGTTTGAGCATGCATTGTGCTGTTCTTTATTAAGAGCAAAAAAGCAGTCTCAAATATGATCGACTGCTTTAACGTATTTATTGTTGATTAAGGTCTAACTTAAGTGCAGGCGCACTTTGTTCCGCGGCACTGTGGCCATGAATGTGCTTGCCACTGGTATCTGTCCACAAATACTGCCCTTGTTCACATTCTTGAATCACAGGAAAATAAAGGGTATCAACATCACTTTTGGCTAGGTATCCGATGAAGGTAAATTCATCATAATCAGCATCAGCCAAATTGCCTTGCCAAGTAATGCTGCTCACACCACTGGTAACATCCTTCGCATATTGTTGATAAGGTGTTGGGTATTGTGTGTTTTGGTAGGATACTTTCCAAGTGCTTTTGGGCATGGCTTTGACACCGATAACACCCGTAGGAATTTTCACAGTCACTCGTTGTGTTGCCGTACCATTGCAACCGTGAGGTATGGCAAAACTGGCTTTAAACGATTTTCCAATCTTAAGCGGTTTGGCATCGATAAAGCTAACATGGGCCATGGCTTGGGCGCTCATCAATAAAAAGAGGGCTGTGGATAAGGTGGTTTTGATTGACAATGTTATTCTCTTCGCAATGTGTTTTTGTTTGTAATGGCGCATCTTAACAATTCATGATGTCATATAAAATGTGACATATTGTCGCAAGTGATTATGGGATAGGATTTTCACCAAAAACAATAAGCTTGAATTTGCAAGTAGTGATAAAGCAATCAGAAAAAATAAGAAAAGCCTCATATTGATGAATATGAGGCTCTTGATAAGCTAGGGTGGTTAGAAGTAATTTTTTTGCTTAACTATCTCTCGCCAAGATAAACGTTTTATTTTTAGTTTGTTATTGTCGAGTTTTAATGGAATTAACTCCACGACACCTTGTTCATTTTTACTGACAATAAAGGATTGATCACCAATAATAATAATGCTTGGGTCACCCACGCTACCAATGGGTAAGCGACTATTATTGTCCTCAGGGTTTTCAAAAAATTGATCCAAACCTTGACCAGTTAATGCATCAACTGCATAGGTAAAACCACGAGCTGATTTCTTATCACAAGCACTGGCTGATGATGAGCCGTTAACAAATGAGTTGAAGATAACAGTGTCTTTTTGCAGTTTTGGATTGTAAATAATTTGTTCATATTCATCGTCTTGTCCTGGGTTTTTCATGGTTTCAAGATTGATGACCCAACCGTATTTAGTTGGTTTACCATTGCAGCTGCTTGAGTTGTTACTGGGTAAACAAACATTTTTTTTGTCCAATTCATTGGTCAAAAAGTTAATTTTTTGTTCTACCAAGTCATTTTGCGTGATGAATTTATCATTTATGGCACTTTGCTTAGGAAAATTACTGGCGTACAAATCGTAAATGCCATAAAGACTTTGGGTGCCTTTTGCATATGAATCTGGCCCATGTAAATAACCTAGACTTAAATATCCTGTACCAAAACTTAAACCAACATCAGTATTTTGTTTGTTTTTCTTATTTTGATAAAGGGATACTTGGGTGGTAATGGGTTGGTTATTAGGGGTTTTAAAGAGTTTTTTAGGTTGCGACCATTTTTTATCATCGTCACTGGTCAAATCAAAACGCCAAACATTGCCATGGTAGTCGCCGGCATACACGTAATCAACGATATTGTCTTCATCTAAATCCGCAATTGTGGTTGAAAAAATACCATTTGGGTTGGTGTTAGTGCCTTCTTTGGTACCAATGAAACGGAAGCGTGGTTTGCCTGTTTTGCTGTCTAAGAGCATGATGTAAATACCAGATTCACCCGGATTAGACGCACTGCAGTTGCCGTTTTCGGCATCATTTTTGAGGCATAAACCATTGCCAAATACGGCGCCCCATTGGCCATTATGAAAACGGGTAAATTGCGGCGTTCCATAAGTGTTGCCTAAGTGCTCCCAAAGAGGATCTTTTTCTTTGAAAGACCACTCGCCAATCACTTTGGATTGTGCACTTTTGTCATTGGCTTCAAATTTGGAACCGGCTTGGTTTAAGCCTTCAGGGTCGGTAATGTCTAATGCATATATGCTAGCACCACCTGCGCCTAGACCACCTAATAATAGGGTATGCCATTTATTATTGTAATACACATCACCAACGCCAGCCGTTGCATCTTGATAGAAGTTGTGTGCATAAGCTTGATTGGTATAGTTTAATGTATTCAGGTTGTTATTAATGCGTGACAGTACGCTGGCTGGCATATAAGCAAACACTTCTCGACCATCATTCGGCTTTTGTGATGTTGGCAAAAAGTTTTTACCAGAGTTGTCATATGCACCACTTCTAAATGCATGCAAGTAACCATCATTTGCACCGATATACACTAAGTTAGAACGGGAATTGAATAGCTTAGTAAAATCAGCATATGATTGGCCTGTTGACTCAGGCATGTCTTTTGTTGCATAGAGTTTGTCTTGCCAATGATTGTTGTATTGTTTTTTTGTTGGCGGGCCTGACCAAGCGGGACTCGAGTGAATAATATCGCCTAATACACCTTTGCGAGGGCGAAAAGCATTCTTGCTGGCACTAGTACCTTCTACGCCAATTAAACCTTCAGTGCTGCGATTGCCACGTAAATATTGAAGCAAATCCTTGCCATATGCTTCGTTTTTAGCGACATTGTTGGGTGCTGTACTCAATGCTTGCTGCTGTTTTGAGTCCAGAGATTCCCAAGCGAAATTGATACCAGATTGCTTACTTGGAGAATAGGTCCAGATGGTACGTTTTTCTGGTGACTGAACCGGAACATTAGTATTGTTCATGTTTGAGCATTTGCCACCGGTGAGTCCACAACCAGCATCCCATCTGGCATTGGGGTCAACAATGTATTTACCTGTAGGCAGTTTAACAATTTCTTGGGCCATTAATTGACCATACCAATAGGTATCGTTATACAAACTCACATAAACCTGTGCACCAGTCGTAAAGGTATCATCAGGAAGGTTAATGGAGGTTGAACCGTCTGTTTTCGTATCAGGAGCGGCCTTAAAGCATGTGATTTCGTGGTAGTTGTTTTGGCCACCAGTAGCACCTGTAAAGCCAAAACGGACTTCTTTTGGCATGGGTACCACATTGGTTTTAATAATATCTTGGTCCACAATAATGGGTTGGTACATACCACCGTTATAACTTACCCAGAAATTTAAAATACCCTCTGATGATATTTTTAATTTGTAGTTAATGGGTTTTGCATTGGCCCTGTCTTTATCACGTTGATTATCCAAGGGCATACTTTTGGGTAAAATTTTATAGCCCAATAATGGATAGGCAGGAATGTTGATTTTCGTTCCATTGTCTTGACTGTAATACCCTTGTTTACAGGTATCATCCATCGCCGTCTCATCCCAATTAATGAACGGATATTTACTCTGTAGATATGCTTGATTGACATTGCCCGCACCACGCACAGAAATATTGCCTGGTTGCATGGAATCAAATGCACCATAGCCTTGCATGGCGGCATCATTATAATTTAAAAAATTACCATATTCATCGATACCAATACCGATATAACCACCGGCAACACCACTGCCCCTAGTGCTAAATTTGTGGGTTGGGCAAGAGTAACCTAAAGCACCACCGGTTGAACCGATAGAAATAGCATATTGTGGGTCGGCATCCTGCAAAAAGAAAGACATACCATCTGCACCGTCACCACCATAAGTATATGTGGTAAAGGATAAATCAATGCCTTCATCTAGTGGGAAATTGAAATTTGAAACGACGCCACCCACGCTGTACCATGCCGTATCTGTCAAACGTAAAGCCCCTTTTCCTACTGGGTCTTTGATGCTTTGACATGCAGGTGGAGAGCCTGCTTTTGCGATGGAGTTAACACTGGCTGGATTTTGATTGTTACCTGCTGTTAGGCAGGCTGCATTATCACGTGTACCACCACCTGTTCTTGGCATGTACCAATTGTTTTGAGTTTGAGGTTGCGTGAAATCCTCATTCACAAACATGGAATAAACAGGCGAGCTGAACAATGCCATTAATGATATTGACATTATTGATTTTTTTGGCAGATTGAATGTATTTTTTTTCATAATATGATTTTCATAATAAGAAATGCTATTTTGTTCTGTATTTTTAATTTATAAGCATAAAATACAGTTGAATTTTGTAGGCTCTATTTTATTCTAAACTATTGGTTACAAATGTTTAATTCCGTCAAATAATTGTTTTTTTATGTAAATAGTATTTATATGTAGATGAATTTATTGCTCTATTTTGACGGGCGGTTGATTTTCAGAATAAAAGGTTCTTTATCCTAACATGCTATATGATTAATTAATGTATTTTTTAGCCAGAGAATTTAATAATATTATTATTACGACAATGAGATTCTTATTTCTATGAAGATTCTGGCTATACCAGACATTTGTGTGAATACCAAAAAGCCACTTTAAAAGTGGCTTTTTGGTATTACTTGTTCAAATCAATTAAATATTTCATCATCCCTGGTTTTTCAGCTATCCAATCATACAAGCGCTGGGCTGTGTGATTGCTGTTTTGGGTATGCCAATAAACGCGGGAGCAGTGGTGTTCTTGGGCAAAGTCTTGAATATAAGCAATCAGTGCTTTGCCAACGTGCTGGCCTCGCACATCAGGCAGCACAAATAAATCTTCTAAATAGCAAAAATCTTGTGTTGACCATGTGGATGGATGTATTAAAAAGTGAGCGAAACCAATGATTTTTTCACCTTGCTTGGCAACAATACAGCGTATGGGTGAGCTGTCATCAAAAAAACGCTGCCAGGTGTGGGCTGTGACTTCGGGGCCTAAATCGGTTTTGTAAAATATTTGATAAGCGTTCCAAAGTGGTAACCAATCTTCAAAGTGATGCTCTTGTATGTACTCAATGTGAATGCTGTTTTCCATGCTATAACCTGTTGTTGGTGGTTGGGGATAACAGAATCATAGCTGTTAATTTGGATTGGTATCAGATACACTTTTTATTAATTTAACAGTACCACTTTGACCATGCCAAATCCAGACACATCCAAAACCAAAGCCAATTTTCCCGTTTTGCAACTTACTGAGGGCAAGCTCAGTGAGCAGGTATATCACGCTGTTCGTACCGCCATAATCGATGGTCGTTTGCAAGAGAAGATGAAAATTCCGTCTAGCCGTGCCTTGTCAGAAATGATGTCGGTTTCGCGCAATACCGTTTTGGCGGGGTTGGAGCGATTGATTGATGAAGGTTATTTGATTAGCAAAGCAGGCTCTGGAACTTTTGTGGCATATTGTGTTCCTGAGGTGGTTGTGAGTGCGCACATGGCTGAGCCTTTGCCGGATTATTTGTTAACGACCGATACCATAGGCAATCAGCATCTGGTGAATGTTTTTTCTAAGTGGCAACAATATGATGCTCTTAACCATCAAGCAAAGATGTTTGGTGTGGGTTCTGGCTGCCATGATTTGTTTCCAAAAGATACATGGGGGCGATTGTTAGGCCGGGTGTGGCGACACAATACGCAATCATTGGCAAAAGAGAATGATATGGCTGGTTTTTTGCCACTTCGTTTTGCGATTGCACAATACATTAAAAGCACGCGCGGTGTGGTTTGCAATGCTTCACAGGTTATGATTGTCAATGGGACACAGCAGGCTTTGCGCTTAAGTATGCAAGTTTTGTTGAACCAAGGTGATTGTGTTTTGATGGGAGAACCTAGTTATGACAATGCTGTGAGTGCATGCGCATTGCAAGGCATGCAAGTTAACACAATACCAAGCGACGGCGAAGGCATGCTGGTTGCCGAAGCAAGAAATCGTTACCCACAGACCCAATTGATTTACACTACGCCATCTCAGCAATTTCCGTTAAGCAATACCTTAAGTTTGCCAAGACGATTGTTGCTTTTAGAATGGGCGATTGAACAAAAAAAATGGATTTTTGAAGATGATTACAATGGTGAATTTCGTTATCAATCACGTGCCATTCAAGCGTTGCAAGGCATAGATACCCAGCAGCGGGTTATTTACTCAGGCACATTTTCTAAAATGATGTACGCTGGTTTTCGTTTGGGTTTTTTGGTTGTTCCAAAGTCGCTATGCCATGCTTTTCAGGCTGCCAAACATTATTCAGATTCAGAGGTGTCATTATTGGAACAAAGAGTCATGGCTGAATTCATTCAAAGTGGAGAGTATGCAAGGCATGTTCGGCGTGTGAGAAAAACCTGTTTGGAGCGAAAGCAGGTTTTGTTAGAGGCGATTGCGCGGTATTTGCCACATGTCTTCAAAGTAGAAGATACCGATTCTGGTATCCATGTTTTGGCTTGGTTGCAAGAGGGTGTTCAGTTAGAACAGATTATGCACGTCAATCGGGTTTTGAATTTTGGGATGCTGCCATTGCAAAAATACAGCCAAGAGAAACTGCAGCAAGATGCAGTGTTGATTGGTTATGCTGCACATACAAGCGACACCATTTTGCGTGGAATAGAGCAGTTCAGTGTGGCATTGCAATCGATTTTGTCGGATTAATTACGGCTCATGAGCACTTGTAAAGGGCTATTGGATTGTTCAAGAAACGCCACAAAACCTTGTTACCATAACAAGACTTAAGATGGCTAACAAACGGATACTTTGTTCAGTATCCGTTTGTTATTGAAAAAGTTACATGATTAAATCACCTTTAAATTGGCCATCATACCCAGATTCTCATGTTCTAAAATGTGACAGTGGAACATGCGTAAACCTTTGTCTTTTTGTACAATTTGAATCATAACCCGCTCTTTGGGTCTGAGGTTAACTGTATCTTTCAATGCTCGGTAGGGCATTTTTTGTGTCTTGTTGTTTTGCGTTCTTGAAATCACTTCAAATAATGTGCCATGAATGTGAAATGGGTGGTCCATATGGGAGTTGTTAATCAAGTCCCATGTTTCGATTTCACCAGCTTTGCTGACCAAATCCATGCGATTCATCTCATAGCTTTTGCCATTGACCAAAAACATGTTTTGCAACATGGCCATGCCCATCCCCATGTTACTGTGATCCATGGCTGCCTCGCTGAAGATTACTTGTTTTTTTGCCGTGGCTTTACCCAAAACAGGAAAGCTGCGCAAGGTTTGAGGTAGGTTCGCTGTTTGGTCACCGATTTGCAGTTTGCCTAATAAGGTGGTTACTGGTGCTTCTTTGACCATCATTTTGTCTCGGTCATAATACGCACTTTGCAATACATAGTGTTGTTGCGGTCTTTTTATTCGCAAGACAACTTCCACTCGTTCAGCCGGTACCAAAAGCAATTCATCTGTTGGTGGTAATGGCTTTTCCAGTAAGCCGCCATCACTGCCAATAACAATCCATTCACAACCAGGAATCTGTAGGCGTAAATACCGTGCACTGGTGGCATTCCAAATGCGAATGCGTTCATTGCCATTCAGTTGAATATTGGGTTGCAATTGACCATTAATCAAGACAAATTGCCCCTCGCGACCATTCATCCAATCGGTCATGCTATTGCCTGGTATTTTGGCTTGCTTATCCAAACGGATGTCTGAAATCATCCAGTGTTGTTCAGGTAAATGAGCAACGGTATCTTTTTTGGCTTTGACAATCAATGTGCCAGCGAGGCCCATATATACCTGTTCTGAAACAAAGCCATGCGGATGAGGGTGGTACCAATAAGTACCTGCTGAATTTTCAGGCAGCCTGAACTCATACAAACGACTTTGTCCGGGCGCTACAGGGTCATGTGGATTGCCATCTTGGTCACTGGGTGCGGGTAAACCGTGCCAATGAACAGTGGTTGGTTGCGAAAGCTGATTGGTAAAGCGAATGCGAACCCAATCGCCTTCGGTAACCACAATTTGTGGTCCAGGAATTTGGCCGTTATAAGCCCAAACCTCAGTTTGAAAGCCTTGAATGAGAGGCGCATTGGTTTTCTTAGCAACCAAATCGGCTACAAACTCTCCTGCAGTAGAGCTCTGGTTTTTAAGCAATGGCAAGGGCGCCAAGGCTTGTGCGCTTTGCATGGCAGAAAGTGGCATGAGGTTATCATTTTGGCCCATCATGTGCATGCCAGCCATGTTGTGATGGTTCATGCCATCCATATTGCCTGAGCCCATGGGCATGTTATGACCCATCATCATGTCTTTGGCAATGCTGATGGCAGCAGTTGTACCAAGCAGGCCTAAGCCAGCACCATATTTTAAAATATCACGGCGTTTCATTATGTTAATCCTTCAGATTGGTTGTTAAAGTGAATACTTAAAAACTAAACCAAAGAATGCCGTGGTGGCGGTGTGGGGGGCGTGATAAAAGCAGATAAAAAAGAGATACCATAAAAAACGGCATAACTGTGCTTATTTGAAGGTGTTACAGGCAATGAATTGCTGTGTATCAAAACCATGGGGCTGGAGCACATCAGCAATAAGCAAGCTGTTAAACAATTGCTGCTGTTTTGGATTGGGCTATGGTTGTTGCTGTGATTATTCGAGTGGGATGTCGATGTTGGCATGATGGTACTGCTACTGGTTTGTTGTGTTACAGGCGCAGCAATGGCATTGATCTCATTCTGATGAAACAGAATGAAGCAGATTGCCAATAGAAACGAAAACACAATGCATGAACTCAGTTTATGCCACATGAAATGAATGTCCTTAAGATTAAAGTATCTTAAAGCTTACCATTGGGTGAGGGTCAATCTGTTCTGAATGTATTTTGTCTTAAAAAGCGTTAAAATTTGTAATAACTTAGACCATGATGTCGGGCTTTTTTAAAGAGGTTGGTTAAATTCCATTAACATCTTTTAATGTCATTGGTATTAAATAAAAGAATCTTGTTTTGTTTTTGAAATTATATTTTTCAAATGAAGCGCTAAATACGATAAAATACCAAGTAATGATGATATTGGTTGAAAAGAATAATGGAAGTAAATACACCTCGTAAACGTCGCACGCGACGTCCTTCTTTTGCAAAATTGCTAAAAGCCCACAATGAAAAAGCATTGTTAAAATATTGCGAAATGAATGACCAATCGGCACGTATTAAGAGTGCTCATGAAGCGGCTCAGTTAATCGGTGAAGCGCAATTATGCAAAGATGAATTGGATGCCATTCAATTGTGTTTGCAGGCATTGGAAATCTATCCGATGGCAACAGATGCCTTACTTGGTTTGGTGCAGTGGTGTACATATACCGAAGAAGAAGCAGCAGAGCTTCGCCATTTAGCAACAATGGCTGCATCAATGGAACAAGGTCTCGATAAGACAGAAAATGATAGTTTGGTGGCTGTTGAAAATCAGTCAATCAATACTCTAGATGCGAGTGATGTGAGCCCTGGCCATACTCAATCAACAACTGAGCAATCTGCTCTTGCTTCCGAATTTGAACAAGAGGCTTTGTCACAAGAGTACCAAGCTGTTGAGGACAAATTGGCGATTTACAGTGAGCCTGAAACGGGTATTTTGACGGTTTCTGGTTTGGATGGCTTGTTTGCTGCTTTGGTGTCTAGCCCAATTTTGTTAACAGGTGAGCAATGGATGCCATTATTGTTCAGCGATGGCAGCAAAGCGCCACAATGGGAAAGTACTGAAGAATTCATGTCATTTTTTAATGGCATGACGATTGTGTTGAACCATGCTGCGGATACTTTGCAAGACACACCTGAAAAATACATACCCTTAACACGCAAAAGCAATCAATTCAAAAACCCAACAGCACAATCGATTCAAGATTGGTGTCGTGGTTATTTGAAGATTATTGGTTTTTGGAATCTAACCGATCAAGATGAAGTTGTTCACAGTGCTTTGGTTAAAATACAGCATTTTGCCAACCCAGCAAACTTTGAACAATTGACCAATTTGAACTTGGCAGAACAAGTACAGTTGTTCCTTGATTTGAGTGCATCAAGTTATGCCATTTATACTTATTTTGAAGTACCACGCAATGCTGAATTGGAATTGGTTGAAAATGCAGAAAAAGCCAAGCAACCCATTCGCAAAGAGGTCGAAATTGGTCGCAATGAAGCATGCCCATGTGGCAGTGGTAAAAAATACAAACGCTGCTGTTTGTCTTAGTTTTTTGTGAATGTTAAAAAGCCTGCTCAATTGATGAGCAGGCTTTTTTGATTGCGGCTTTAAAGAAAGCTTATTTTGCAGTTGCTAGAAGTTTTAACTCTTCATTGGCTTGTTTACATGCTTCTTCAGCATTTTTCTTGTCAGCTTCAGGCATGGTTGCCCATTGCTCTTGTGTATTTTTGATGGCTTCTTTAAATTTCACGGCCATATCAGGGTTTGCCACCGTAATTTGATTCATGGTTTCAATGTACTCTTGGCATGGTGCTGGAATGGCTGCGTTTTCAGCCACAGTCGGCTCAGGTGCTTTTGCTGGTGCAGATGATTCAGTTGTTGATGCTTCTGTTGATGACGCAACAACAGCAACATCTTCTTTTTTCTCTTCAACTTTGTCAGAACAAGCTGACAATGCCATGGAGGCCATCAAAACCAATAATAGTTTTTTCATTTCGTATTTCCCCTTTGTAAATATTTTTATTTAATAATCGGATATTAGCACCGAATATCTAAATTTCAAAGAAAATAAAATGGCGCCATCTTTAACGCTTTGATGTTGGGTTCTTAAAATTAGCCTCGGGCCGATGCCATCCAAAAGAGCGCTGTAACAGATTAAGCGAATAGAACGAAAAATTTATTCTAAAGAGATATTAAAAGTTATATGGAATATTGAAATTCCATTTTCATGGTATTATTTGCCAATTCAAAAAAATAAAATCCATTAGGAGGAGAGAGTAGATGCTGACCATTATTGGCTTGTCCATTATTTTTGTCATTGTAATTTTGTTGTTAACAGAAAAAGTCTCACCCGTTATTTGTTTGATTTTGGTGCCATTAATTGGTGCCATCATCGCAGGTTTTGATTTGGAAACCATTTCCAAATACTTCACTTCGGGTATCGCTTCGGTCATGCAGGTTGCCATTATGTTTGTGTTTGCCATTTTGTTTTTTGGCATCATGAATGATGTGGGTTTGTTTGATCCTTTAATCAAAGGCATGATTCGTTTGACCCGTGGCAATGTGATTGCGGTGACGGTGGGCACTGTTTTGATTTCAATTGTTGCCCAATTAGATGGCGCTGGTGCCTCGACTTTCTTATTGGTGGTTCCACCATTATTGCCTTTATACAAGAAATTGCGCATGAACCCGTATGTATTGTTTTTATTGCTAGCGGCTAGTGCTGGTTTAATCAATATGTTGCCTTGGGGTGGGCCGATTGGTCGAGTGGCTGCAGTATTGGAAATGGATGCGCGTGACTTGTGGATTGGCTTGATTCCAGTGCAAATTGTGGGTGTGGTATTGATACTGGGTTTGGCCGTGATTATGGGTATTTTGGAAACACGCCGCATTCGCAAAACAGATGCGCAATTAATCACGACAGGAACGGTGAATTTTAAAGAAGATTTGGATACCAGCCTTGGTGTACAAGGTGATGAAGCTGCGGTTGCTTATGATTTTAGCGAAGAGCAATTGGATGAAAATCGACAATCCTTACTAAGACCTAAATTATTTTGGGTTAACGCTGTTTTGTTTATTGCCATTTTGGTGGTATTGGTTATGGGCTTGTTACCAGCAGGTTATATTTTTATGATTGGTTTGTCTGTTGCTTTATTGATTAACTATCCACAACCGGCAGCACAAATCGAGCGCATCAGTGCCCACTCAGGTGGTGCCATCATGATGGCCAGCATTATTCTGGCAGCAGGTTCTTTTCTAGGCATCTTGCGTGAGTCTGGTATGTTAATTGCCATTGCCAATCAGCTGGTGAATATTTTACCTTCATCATTGCTGCCGCATCTGCACATTATTATTGGCATGATTGGTGTTCCTTTGGAATTGGTGTTGAATACGGATGCTTATTACTTGGCACTTTTCCCTGTGGTTGAACAAATTACAACTCAGGCTGGTGTGGCTTCAACATCTGCTGCATATGCAATGGTAATCGGCAGTATTGTTGGTACCTTTGTTTCTCCATTCTCACCTGCATTGTGGATGGGTTTGGGACTGGCAAAGCTGTCCATGGGCAAACACATTAAGTTTTCATTCTTTTGGATTTGGGGCTTGTCGGTATTGTTATTGTTAATTTCGATTGTCATGGGAACGGTCCAATAATTGCATTGTTCCGCTTAGGATAAAGACGTTTAAAAATGCCTTGGCTTAAAGCCAAGGCATTTTATTTTATTTCGACATACAAATGCAATTGATGTGTGTTGTGATGGGTAGGCAAAAAACAAGCACCATTGTGTTTTAGTTGTATAAAAATAACAAAAATTTAAAAAAAATTACATATATTAAAAAAATGACATCCAGAAGAGGAAAAGCTTAGTAATTGTATCGTCAATGAAAATAATGGTGATGCATATCAATACATTCGTTTTGCAAATACAGATAATTAACTAGATGGATATACCTAAAAATGGGTGCCATTTATCAAAATTAACACTGTAAATTCAATAATGTCTTGGTTATGATGAACTACACACACGCAGTTAATGAGGAACAATAATGCCAAAATCTTTAATCCAAATAAAACAAAAAATATTCTCTATTCATGAAAAAACAGAAAAAAATACGGACATTGATCTAGAGGTCAAGCGGATGATGTTGTCCGCGTATTCTCATGTTTTGGTGGTGATTGATCATGAAATCAACAAACGCATGCGACAGGACATTTCCCGAACATTGGGTATTCCTTATGATGAGGATGTGTAACGGGTTTGTTTTTGTCAATTTGATTTTTTGATGTTTCAGGATGGAAAAACACACACTAGAAACATGTTGAAATAAATAAGATAGGTATTCTTATCCAATAAAAAACAGCTCAAACCAGTATGCTGTATGGTTTGGGCTATTTTTATGGGTGCTCATGGATGCTGTTGTACTGTTAATCAATTGGTTTTGGGTGGTTAAAATACTATCCGTTGTGTTATCGAATGACTACGATGTGGTATTGTGCGCATCAATGTGAATGTGAATGGGATTGAAAGAAAACATGCAACGTACTGAACGATTACTGCTGCTATTGCAATTATTGCGTGCTTATCGATTTCCCGTTCGAGCACAGGTGTTGGCAAATGAGCTGAATATCAGTGTGCGCACGGTGTATCGGGATTTAGAAATATTGCGCTCACAAGGTGCAAATATTCAAGGTGAGCCTGGCTTAGGTTGCATTTTGGTGGAAGATGTCTCTTTGCCACCATTAACCTTGAATCAATCTGAATATGAGGCTTTGGTATTGGGTTTGCGCTGGGTGTGTCGGCATACTGATGAGCATCTGGTCAATGCAGCCAAAAACCTTTTTCATAAAATTCACCATGTCTTGCCTGAAACTTTAAAGCAAGCTGTTGAGCAATCACCATTATTGGTTGGCAGCGAATATGTGCCACAAAGCAATGAAAATCAGTGCATTCATGTTCTGAGGCTAGCAATTCAACAGCAACAGGTTGTCGCCATACAGTATTTTGATTTAAAAGATCAATTTACCGAGCGTAGGATTTACCCTGTGGGATTGGCTTATTTTGAAGCCGTGCGGCTGGTTATTGCCTGGTGTGAAGTGCGAGGTGCGTTTCGAAACTTTCGTGTCGACAGAATTCAAAGCATTGTGGCAACCAACGAGCAATACCAACCGAGCCGACAAATATTATTGCGAAAATGGTTTCAAGAAACGGGCATACAGAGCCAAGAGTTTTATTTGGATGCTGTGGACTAAGTGCTGTTTTGAAATCGAGCGTTTTGATACGGCACTGAAAGTAAACTCAATAATAACAAAGTGTTAATGGTTTGTGGATTTTGTTCGCTTGAATTTAGGCTGCCTGAAATCAAGCGAAAATACGCAATTCGTATGGTTTTGCATGGTAATTTATTTAGTTTAATGACCATGCTGATTCATGGCTCAAATATCACTGGCGTTGCATGGACTACTGACACTTTCTGACACAAGCTGTGTTTACAATCTTTTCATCGACATAGTTCACAACAAAGGATGATCAAATGATTGACATAACACTGTATACCCACCCTCATTCTCGTGGCGTCACTGTTTCTTGGATGTTAGAAGAGTGCGATGCACAATACAAAGCAGTACCATTGCAATTTCGTACTCAAATGAAAACACCTGAGTATTTGGCGATTAATCCCGCAGGCAAAGTTCCAGCGTTAAAAGTAGGCGACATGGTCGTGACTGAGACAGCAGCCATTGTGATGTATTTGGCCGATGTATTCGTGAATAAAAAGTTGGCGCCGGCTGTCGATGAGCCAAAGCGAGGCGAATACTACAAGTGGATGTTTGTTTTGTGCAATCAATTTGAACCCGCATTGACAGACATCATGTTCAATATTCATGTAACCGAAGACATGCGTTTTGCATTGGGCTATCCTGAATTGGATGTGATTGTAAAACAAGTAACGCAGCAGTTAGAACAACATGATTATTTGCTGGGTGATTCATTTTCAGTGGCAGACATGATGTTGGCTGCGTTACTGGCTTGGGCATCAGAGCACATTAAAATCATGACTTTGAACGAAACTTTGGCAGCATACCTAAAAAAAGTAACCAGCCGTCCTGCTTTTATTCGTTCACAAGAGTTAAATGCAGGCTATTTGAGTCAGCTACCTGCATAATACAATCAAGTGAGTAAACGCAGATAAAATGCCACTTTGTCAGTGGCATTTTGACGTTGGTGCAGCTGATTTTTTAGAAAATAGCTGCACCAGAATGGCTCAGAGCCCATTTGCAGCAGCCAATAGTTTGGTCATGATTTGGCTGAAAAGCTTAACCAATGGCGAGTTTGTGTTTTTTGTCATCAAGCTGTGTGGCACGGAATAATCAAGCTGAGGGCTTTCAAGCGGGACAATGAGATTTCTTTGTGCATAAATATTGGCATAATTCTCAGGAAGATAACCAATGTGGGTACCGGCTTTGATAAAGAGTAAGGTCGCTTCCATGTGGTATGTTGTCGCCGTGAGGATGGTCGGCTTGATTGGCACTAGGTCTTTTTCCATGACATAACCACGTTGAACCCATGGGACTTGTGTGGTGATTTGTTCTAAAGATAAGCATTCCGTTGCCAATGTGTGTGTAGGGCTGAAATAGACTTTTTGTACTTCTTTGGCTATGGGTTTGTAAACGATTTCTTTCAAGTGTTTTCCAAAATAGCCAATGCCAATATCTGTTTGATTACTCAGTATTTTTGATTCAATTTCAGTAGGAGTGTTGATTTCTAAATTCAGCACAATATTGGGGTGCGTCTCATAGATTTCTTTGATGCAAAGGGGAATAATATTTTGTATGCTATCGGGTAGATTGTCTACGATAGCAATATTTAATGTCCCTGATAATGTGTTTTTTTCTTCTTGTATTTTTAATATTTCATCATTAAAAGTATTCAAAGCATCCGATAAATGCTGGCATGCTGCATATACCTTAATGCCTTCTGGGGTTAAAGAAAAACCAGATCGGCCTCGATTACAAAGGGTAAATCCTAATTTCTTTTCAATGTGCTTAATGTGAAGGCTAATCCCAGACTGGGCTAAATCCAATACAGTCTGTGCTGCTGTAATTCCTTTGCAATCTGCAACGGTCAAAAATATCTGAAGTGCACGAATATCTTGAAGACTAAATTGTTGTAGCATGTCTGCTCCTCTTATTCTTAGGTAGTAAATATTAGATGTTTACTTATTTTTATTTGAATAGAATATTGCTAAGTTATATTTTATTATATAGGTGCTTGGTCAATGATCAGATCAATGGATTTTGAAGTTTGACTATTATACTTAAGCATATTGAATACGGTTGTATAAAAATGAGCATGGATTCAATTTGCAAGACATGGCATTGATAAAATTAAAATAATGAATACTTAAAATAAGAATGAGATAGGGGGATTGTTCATGGAACAAATAACATGCGGTGAGTTTTTGGTCAAACAGCTAGAAGCATATGGGATTAATACGATTTTTGGTATTCCCGGCGTTCATACGATTGAGTTTTACCGTGGCCTTAAACAAACCAATATTCAACACATTTCCCCCAGACATGAACAAGGTGCTGGGTTTATGGCAGATGGTTACTATAGGGCAAGTGGAAAAGTTGCAGCCTGTTTTATCATTACAGGCCCCGGAATGACGAATATCATGACCGCGATGGGGCAAGCATATGCGGACTCCATTCCAATGCTGGTCATTTCCAGTGTGAACCGTCGAGAAACATTGGGCATGGGACAAGGAAGATTGCATGAGCTGCCGAATCAAAAAGAATTAATTTCAGGGGTTTGCGCATTCAATCACACATTAATGTCACCGGATGAATTGCCAGCTGTCTTAGCAAAAGCATTTCAGTCTTTTAATAGCCAAAGACCTAGACCTGTTCACATTGAAATTCCTCTAGATGTTATTGTCATGCCTGCGAATCATCTGTCCGTGAAGCAAACTCCTGCTTTTTTTAAAAGTGCAGGAAACCCTCAAGCCATTACACAAGCGTTTGAATGGCTAGGTCAGTCAAAAAAACCAGTTCTGCTGCTAGGTGGTGGTGCGATAGGATCGGCATCTGAAAAGTTATTAGAACTTGCAGAAACCTATGATATGCCAACATTTTATACCATTAACGCCAAAGGCTGCTTCCCTGCTAAGCATCCATTGTCATTGGGCTCAAATCAATCGACAGTTTCAGCGCGCCAGTTGATTGCAGATGCCGATTTGGTATTGGCACTTGGAACTGAGTTGGGTGAGACCGATTATGATGTTGTTTTCGATGGCCAATTTAAAATTAACGGTCAGTTAATTCGTGTTGACATTGATTCTGAGCAGTTGAATACCAATTTTATTGCAGATTTGGGCATAGAAAGCGATGTTGGCTATTTTGTTGATCTGTTGTTAGAGCAGATACAAAACTCAGGTATTCAAAAAAGGTATGTTCATGGTATCAGTAAGGGATATCAAGATGCCTTGCAGGTGAGAGATGTTCTTTCGAATCAGTTTTGGCCTGTTGAATGGCGTTACCAATACCATATTCTGGATTTGATTCAAAAAGCTTTTCCGGAAGGCGTATTTGTTGGTGACTCAACACAGATTGTGTATTCTGGAAATCACTTATTTGAAGCGAATCATATTCGACAATGGTTTAATGCTTCAACCGGATATGGAACATTGGGTTATGCTTTGCCCGCTGCTATTGGGGCAAGTTTATCTGTTTCTAAGCCTGTCTTTGCTTTGGTTGGTGACGGTGGAATGCAGTTTACCATTAATGAATTGGCAACGGCTGTCGAAGAAAAAATGCCATTAATTGTTTTGTTATGGAATAACTACGGCTACCAAGAGATTAAACGGTATATGCAAAACAATAGCATTGACACAATAGGCGTTGATATTTACACGCCTGATTTTGTTAAGATTGCTCAAGGCTACGGCTGCGATGCGTGTGAGCTTCAAGACACCGATTCTTTGGTTCCATTGATTCAAGAAAGCTTATTAAAAGACAAGCCAACTGTCATTGTTATCGATGAAAATCGCTTATATTCAGAATTACAAAAAATATAATTAATTCTGAACTCAATACCACTTCGGGGTGCCTTGGTTTGGTTTTTGTATCAAACCAATAGGCATACCCGAATGAAAGCACCATTACCAAACTAGGTTGCGATAATACGAAAACAGTTGGCTTTGGTATGGTGTTTTCATGCTTTTGTATGATATTTCAATAGCTTAATCACCATGTTTTGAATGCCCATTTTGTGGGCTATTGTCGTTTCTGGTGCGTGAAAATCAGCACAATCATAAAAAGTGATTTTGTATTCAGTAATATAGATGTTTACTTATTTTTTTTGATATGCAACAGGGTAGGTGATTGCTCTACTATATAAAACATCAGCAGAATGTTGATTATAAAATAAAATAAGGAGAGATAAAATGAAATACAACCAACCGCTTAGTGGGGATGCAATGCCAAGATTTGGAGGCTTTGCCACAATGATGCGTCTAAAAACCCAAGAAAATGCAGAAGGTCTAGATGCTGCTTTTGTTGGCGTACCATTTGATTTAGGCACCTCAAATCGCACTGGGGCCAGACTGGCTCCACGCCAAATCCGAGATGAATCTCGCATGCTACGACCATACAATGTGGCAACGAAGGCAGCCCCATTTGCCAGCTTGCAGGTGGCTGATATTGGAGATGTGCCTATTAACACCTTTGATTTGTTAAAAAGCATGGATATTATTCAAAAGTTTTATACGGACAATATTTTGAAATACGATTGTCGTCCTTTGACCATGGGAGGAGACCATACAATTGTATTGCCTATTTTGCGAGCATTAAAAGAAAAATATGGTCCAGTTGGCGTGGTTCATGTTGATGCACATGCTGATATTAATGACACGATGTTCGGGGAAAAAATTGCCCATGGCACCCCTTTTCGCAGAGCCGTTGAAGAAGGATTATTAGACTGTGACCGTGTCGTACAAATTGGCTTGCGAGGCACAGGGTACAGTGCAGATGAGTTTGATTGGTCTACTGAACGAGGGTTTCGTGTGATTCCGGCAGAAGAGTGTTGGCACAAGTCATTGGTAGAAACGATGAAAGAAGTGAAAGAAAAGGTGAAAGGCGGCCCTGTTTATATTAGTTTTGATATCGATGGTCTGGATCCAGCTTATGCTCCAGGTACAGGAACGGTAGAGATTGGCGGGCTGACGGTTCCTCAAGGCTTGGAGATTATCAGGGGTTTGCGAGGGTTAGATATTGTCGGTGGTGATTTAGTCGAGGTTTCTCCACCTTATGATCCATTTGGAAATACTTCTGTTTTGGCCGCCAATTTGTTGTTTGAAATGCTATGTGTTTTACCCAATGTCAAGTATGAAGATTAGTCACTATAAATAAAAAAAAGCGTATCAAAGCTACAAAGGGAAATAGACTATGGAACAAACCAATAGCATTGTAGACTCAGGTTATCAAGATAGCGGTTATGATGACATTGACTGTCCTTTAATCACGGATTCAAAACAAAGAAAGGCTGCTTTTTTTAAGTTTGTGGGATTCTCTTTCATTGGTATTTTGTTTTTTATGACACCATTGTACTGGGATGGGCAATGGACAATTGGCATTGGCATTCTTGCCAATGCTTTAAAAGCAGAGATTATTGATGGAAAAGGGTTTCAAATTGCTGCGACGGTAGCGATTACGGCATCTGCTGTCTTGTCTTTGATCATGGTTATTCTCAAGCCCAAAGCCTTAAATTATTTTCCGAATTTAAAGCTGTTATTGCAACCTAATTTACTGGGGCTCACCATGAGGGTTGTCGGTGCGATTTTTGTAACGATGATTTTTTTTCAAGTTGGGCCTGCGTGGATTATTAGCAATACGACAGGTGGTGTTATTCTGAATGACTTGAATCCACCTTTGGTATCATTTTTGATTTTTGCAGTATTAATTTTACCGTTTTTAGTGGATTACGGCTTAATGGAGTTTGTGGGTGTCTATCTATCCAAACCTTTTCAGAAGGTATTTGGATTGCCTGGTCGCTCTGTTGTTGATGCACTGGCTTCGTGGTTAGGTTCTGCGAGTGTTGGGGTGTTGATTACATCACAGCAATACGACCGAGGGTTTTATTCGGCACGCGAAGCATCTGTGATATCCACGAATTTCTCTATCGCATCCATTGCTTTTACTTTGATCATTGTGCAGTTTATTGGAATATCACACCTGTTTTTACAGTTTTATGGGGTGTTGATTGTGACAGGGCTGGTGTTGGCAATCATTGTTCCGCGATTGCCACCTTTAAATAACATACCTGACAGTTATTTTATTAAAGGCGTTTCACAGCCGGAAAGAATTCCAGAAGGGGTTTCGTTGAAGAAATGGGCAATTGAACAAGCAATGGTTAAGTCACACTATGCACCAACTGTCTTTCAATCATTAAGATCAGGGTCGATGGTGTTGTTGGATATCTATTTGGGATTGATGCCAGTTGTATTTGCTGTTGCTACAGTGGCATTGGCTATTGCTGAATATACATCCATATTTTCTTATTTGTCATATCCATTTATTTACTTTTTAGAGATTCTGAATGTTCCAGAGGCGGTGTCTGCTGCGCCTGCGATGTTGGTGGGTTTTGCAGATATGTTCTTACCCGCAGTGTTAGCACAAGGCATTGCCAATGAGCAAACACAGTTTATTATTGCTTGCATATCAATGGCACAAGTTATTTATTTAACGGAAGTCGCTGCTTTAATTTTGCGCTCCAACATACCTTTGAATTTGTTTCATTTGTTTGCAGTATTTTTATGGAGAACGGTTATTGGCTTACCAATCGTTGTCTTCATGACTAAGTTTTTTGTGTTTTAAGTCAAAGGGCATGGATGGTGGTTTTGGAATATTTTTAAACCATAAAAAAACCTCTTTTTAGAGGTTTTTTTATGGTTTTTCTAAGACAGAAGACATACATTGCCAATTCAATTGGCGGCGTCTGATCGGGGTTGTTTTTTAATATGGGTATTAACTGATGACTCTTAAGAGTGAATAAGTTGAGAAATTTCATCAGCAGCCTGAGTCACCAATGGTGTGATTTCATGTTCAAACTTATCCGCTGTAAATGTGGATGCTGGGCAACTAATTGACAAGACATATTCCACTTTTTGAGTGTGTTGGTTTCTAATGGGCGCAGCGCTGGCCAACATGCCTTTTTTAAATTGTTGCCAGCTAATCAAATACGGAGCATTTTTTAAAGAAATCACTTTTTCTACCAATTCATTAACATTTTTAACCGTTCGGTCAGAGTAAGCGATCCATGTTTCTTGACTGGCAAAACGTTTTCTAATTTCTTGCTCAGATAAGGCTGTGAGCAATAACAATCCAATTACCGTTGCATAGGCTGGCCAACGTGTTCCAATTTTAATATTGGAGGTGAAAGCACCTAAAGCTTGGACATTGCTGATGTATATAATGTCATTGTTATCTAATATCGATAGGTGTACAGCAACACCTGTCGCATCCCGAAGTTTTTTCATAATCGGCAAAGCACTCTCAGTGATGGGGATGTTCGCCAGGGCACCATAACCTAAGTGAAGTACTTTCAAATCCAATGTATAGGTTTTTTGTGGGGTTTTTCTAATAAAGCCAGCATATTCCAAAGTTTGCACCAGTCGAAAAGCACTGGAGCGATTGATATCCAGCAAAAGAGCAATTTCTGATAGTCCCAATTCCTTTTTTTCGGCGCTAAAACTTTCTAAAATAGTTAAACCACGTAATAAACCAGGAACCAGATACTTTTCAGAATCATTCATTTATTTACCTTCATTATTAAAAAATTATAATACTTGACACAAACATTATACAGCATTTATTCTAGATTCAAGTTTTGTATTGTAAATGATGTTTTGCATGCAAAACAATAAGCACCAATTAAGGAGAATGAAATGCAATGGATTCCAGTTTGTAAAGTTGAGGATATTCAGGAGGATATGCCTAAGCCTGTCGAGGTGAATGGCAAAAAAATTGGCGTATTTCAATTAGAGCAACAATATTTTGCTATCGAGAATGTGTGTCCTCATGCTTATGCTTTGCTAACAGATGGTTTCGTCGAGGACGGAACCGTTGAATGTCCACTACATGAAGCAATATTCAATATCGAATCAGGTTCCTTACAGAGCGGGCCCGGTTGTCGAGACTTATGTACTTATCAAGTCAAAATAGAGAATCAAGAAATTTTTGTTTTAGACCAATAATAAAAAAAACAAATCATACCAGGAGAGAACATGAAGCTATTTAACGAGAAGCTGCAAGACTGGCAAGACAATGAGCCCAGCCCAAATGCAGGCATCAACAACATTCAAATACCAGGGCAGCCTGAAAACATTGTTTGGCAACACCGCTCCAGTGAGCCTAGTTTGTATGAATCGAGCTTAGCGCAAAACATTATCACTGCATTTACCCATGGCGCCCAAACCATTGATGAGCTTGTTGCTGCTTTAAACGAACAAGGTGCTCTTCTTGAAAGTGGTCAAAGTTTTACCATTGAGAATTTTGAAAATGAAATGGCAAGATTGGGTTATTAACTAAAAATAAAATCAGTGGAGAACAAGAATGAGAAACTTTGAAAATGTACAAGAATATTTGGATTTAGGCATTCGGAATCTATGGTATCCGGTATTGGCCAGTTGGGAGGTCAAAGACAATCCAGTGGGCATCACGCGCTTGGGTGAAAACATTGCCGTGTGGCGAGACAAAGAAGGTCATGTTCATGCAATTGAAGACCGTTGTCCCCATCGTGGTGCACGAATGTCATTGGGTTGGAACTTAGGCAATCGCTTGGCATGTTGGTATCACGGTGTTGAAGTGAAATGTGATGGCGTTGTTGAAGATGTTCCTGCATCAGATGACAGCCCAATGCGAGGCATGAAGTGTGTGAAATCATACCAAGTACAAGAAATGCATGGCGCTATTTTTGTCTGGTTTGGCATTGATGACAATGAAGCTCCAGCAGAATTGGTATTGCCAGAACAATTGGCCAGCGATCAATGGAGCAGTTTTTTGTGCATGGCCGATTGGAAAGTCAATCACCAATATGCCATTGATAATGTTATGGATCCAATGCATGGCTCATACCTGCATTCCAACTCCCATTCAATGGATCAAGGTGAGCGCTCAGCGAAAATGAGCCACCGCATGACTGAGCATGGCTTTATTTTTGAAAAAGAAGGCCAAACAGGTGTGAATTTTGACTGGACTGAGTACGGCGAAACAGGTTGTGCATGGTTGCGTTTGTCGATTCCGTATAAAAAGCAATTTGGTCCTGGCGGTGTGTTTTGGATTGTTGGTTTTGCGACCCCCATTGATGAGCACAATACCCGAGTATTTTTCTGGCGTTGCCGTGAAGTGACAGGTTGGCAGCGTAATACTTGGCGCTTTTTATACCGTACCCATTTGGAAAAATTGCATTGGGACGTGTTAGAGCAAGATCGCATTATTTTAGAAAATCTTGCACCCAATGCCCGTGAACATGAGTTTTTGTATCAACATGATATTGGTTTGTCTCGTTTGCGTCGTATCTTTAAAAAAGCAGCGGAAAAACAATTCAAACAGATTCAAGAAGACCAAGCACGACAAGTGGATACTGACATTGTTGGCACCGTTATTCACCCCGCACAATAAGGCTTTGGGATTATGAATCATTTATTAAAAGATAAGAAAATTGTGATTACGGGAGCAGCAAGGGGACTTGGTTTTGCTTTTGCCAAAGCCATTGCATCTGAAGGTGCAGAAGTCCTCATGCTGGATATTTTGGATGACGAGTTAGAGACCAAAGTGCAGATGTTACAAGGCTTGGGGTTTCAGGCTTCGGGTTTGAAAGTTGACATCTCATCAACCGATTCTATTACCAGTGCAGCGCAGTGGATTAGTGCTCACTGGAGCTGTGTTGATGGTTTGGTGAACTGTGCAGCATTGGCAACGGGTGTGGGTGGCAAAAACATGATGGATTATGACCCGGATCTTTGGGATCGGGTGATGAGCATCAATGTCAAAGGAACGTGGTTACTTTCTCAAGCAATGGTGCCTTTTTTAAAAGCATCAGGACAAGGAAAAATTGTCAATATTGCTTCTGATACGGCAATGTGGGGCGCACCTAATTTGATGGCTTATGTTGCCAGTAAAGGCGCGATTCTGGCCATGACCAAATCCATGGCCAATGAGTTGGGTGAATTCAATATTTGTGTAAACAGCATTGCGCCAGGATTAACCTTGGTCGAAGCCACCGAATATGTGCCGCAAGAGCGCCATGATTTGTATGTTAATGGCCGATCATTGCGCCGCAAGCAATACCCAGATGATGTGAATGGCACTGCGCTGTATTTATTATCAGATTTGTCATCTTTTGTTACCGGACAAAACATACCGGTCAATGGTGGTTTTGTATTTAATTAGGGGCATAACATGATTAATGGTATTAAAACCTTAAAGTTTGGTGTTGAGGACATGGCTAAATCAGAACAGTTTGTAACTGATTTTGGTTTGGAAAAAGTGGACTCTGACATCGACAATGCGCTGCAGTTTTCGCTGAGTAATGGCGGCCATGTTTATGTGTTTGCAAGCGATGATGCGCGATTGCCCAATGCTTTTGAAGCCGGCTCGACATTGCGAGAAATCACTTGGGCGGTGAATCGTGAGATGGATTTGCAATTGCTGGCCGAGCGTTTACAAAATGAGCCTGAGTTTTCGTTTGATGGCAAAGTGATTCGTTGCCAAGATCCTAATGGCATGAGCCTTTGTTTTGAACATGCCATTTTAGAGGTTAAAGCTGACGATAAAAGTGCACTTTTGAATCAATATGGCCATATTCACCGTGTGAATGAAGCCAGCCCTGTGTATCAGCAAGCCAAACCAGTGGCGATTGGGCATGTGGTTTTCTTTACGCCAGAACTTGAAAAAGTACAGGCGTTTTATGAAGAGAAATTGGGTTTTTATTTATCAGATGCCTATAACGATCGCGGTGCATTTTTGCGCTGCGCAGCAGAAGGTTGGCATCACAGCATCTTTTTATTAAAGCTGCCTCACAAAGCAGCGCCAGGTTTAAACCATGTGGCTTTTGTGGTTCGGGATATTCATGAAGTCATTGGTGGTGGGTTAAACATGAATCGATTGCAGTGGGATTCATTTATTGGACCAGGACGACACCCGATTTCTTCAGCGTATTTTTGGTACGTACATTCGCCATTAGGCGGCGCATTTGAGTATTACACCAACGATGATTATTTAACGGCACAGTGGCAACCGCGTTTTCATGATTATTCTATGGAGTTGTTTACGGAGTGGGCTGTTGATGGCGGTATCGATGCAACATCAAGACGTCAGATTAAAAAGTAATATAAAAATAAAATCTGCAAGGAGAGAGAAATGGAACACATGGTCATCATTGGTGGTGGACAAGCTGCTGCTTGGGCATCGCATACTTTAAGAAAAGAGGGGTTCACTGGAAAAGTTAGCGTGATTTCTGATGAACTGGATGTGTTTTATGAGCGACCGCCATTGTCAAAACAAGTGCTATTGGGCGAAATGGGTCATGAGAGTTTGCAATTGTTTCCACAAGAAACGATTGATGAGTGGGATATTCATTTTCATACGCAAACCCGTGCGATTGGTATTTCACCAGAGCATAAGAGTGTGCAATTGGATAACGATGACGTCATTCATTACGATAAATTGTTGATTGCCACCGGCAGCAAAGCCAGATTTCCTTGCGAAGAGTGGGCACACATCCCCAATGTCTTTAGTTTGCGGACTACTTTAGACAGCGAAGCCTTGCAAGCAAAATTGCCGAAAATCAAAGAAATGGTGATTGTCGGTGGCGGCTGGATTGGCTTGGAAATCGCAGCATCAATGCGCAAGAAAAACATTCACGTTACTGTTTTAGAGTTGGGCGAGCGGTTGTGCGCGCGCAGTGTTAGCTCAGAAGTATCTGCCTTTTTGCAAACATTGCACCGCGAAGAAGATGTGGATTTGCTATTGACTTGTGGTCGTGTTCAATTAAGCCAAGGTGAAGATGGCAAGGTGAAGATTGAAAAAAATGATGCCTTTTGGAAAGAAGTCGATGCGGTATTGATTGGTGCTGGCGCCCACATCAATAAAGAATTGGCGATCGAATCGGGTTTGGAAACCTTGGATGGCATTGTGGTGAATGAATTTTGCCAAACATCCAACCCAGATATTTACGCTGCAGGTGATGTGGCCATCCATCCAAGCTTGGGTTTTTGCATCCAATCGTGGGCCAATGCACAAAACCAAGGTGTTATTGCAGCAAAATCCATGCTGGGCATGGCTGAGCCTTATGAAGACATTCCATGGCTTTGGTCAGACCAATATGATTGCAATATTCAAATATTGGGTTCTCCTATTGGGATTGAAGATACCACTGTCGTGGTGAGAAAAACCCATCATCGTCAGATTAGTTTTTTCTATCTGAATAAGAAACATCAATTGCAGTATCTGGTGGCGGTTAATGATGCCAAGGTAATTAAAATGGCCAAAAGATGGATGAAAGCCAATATGGTTCTCAATCCAGATGCGTTAACAGACACCAGTTTTAATTTGATGAGTTTAAAAGCCTAATCAATCTAAAAAATAATTAAAAAACCTTAAATAGAAGAAGGAATAAGAAAATGAATGATTCTACAAACATTCATGTTCAGGGGGATGCTGCGCCTAAAAACATGGTTAAACACTGGACACCGGCCTTGGTTTTGATGGCTTGTGTGGTATTGGCGTTTTTTGACAAGATTAGCATTGCGGTATTGTTTGCCGACCATGGTTTTTTAACCGCAATGGGCATTGGTGAAAACAAAGCGTTACTGGGTTGGCTCATGACCAGTTTTTTATTGGCTTATGGTTTTTCATGCGTTTTTTTAAGTTTCTTAGGTGATATTTTTAGCCCTAAAAAATTGATGTTTTGGAGTGTTTTGTCTTGGGGCGTTTTGATGATTTTTATGGGCTTCACAACAACCTACACAGGCATGCTTGTTAATCGTGTGTTGTTGGGGATTGCGGAAGGTCCATTGTTTGCACTTTGTTTTAGTATTGTAAAACAACGCTATAGCGAAAAAGAACAAGCCCGTGCTTCGACCTTGTTTATTCTGGGTACACCCATTGGTGCGACTTTGGGTTTCCCAATTACAGCTTATGTTTTGGGTAACTATGATTGGCACACCACGTTTTTTGTGATGGGCGCTTTGACCTTGTTGACCGTGATTATCGTTCACTTTGGGCTTAAAGATGTTGTATTACAAAAAATTGTCAAAGCAAAAGTGAACCACAAAGAAAACTTGCGTGCACTTTTAAAGAACGGCTCTTTCTGGTGTTTATGTGTTTTTAACATCGCGCTAATGGCTTACTTATGGGGTTTAAACAGTTGGATTCCAACGTATCTGATTGAAGAAAAAGGGTTCAATTTAAAATCTTTTGGCATCTTGTCTTCCATTCCTTTTATTGCCATGTTGATTGGTGAAATCATGGGTGCGATTTACTCGGATAAATTTGCCAAATCTCGTGCTCGCCAAGTGTTTATTGGTTTGTTTGGTGCTGGTGTGAGCATGTATGTCATGGTTTTGGTACAAGGCGTGGGCCCTGTTTTATTGGCCATGTCTATCAGCTCAATGATGTGGGGCATTTCAGTTTCAGCCGTATTTGCTTTGTTATCACGTTTAAGCACCAAAGAAGTTGCGACAACAGCAGGGGGTATTTTTAATGGTTTGGCCAATTTTGCCAGTGCCATTACACCTGTTTTGATTGGTTATATCGTTTTGGGTACGGGAGAGTTTAATAACGGCATTATTACCATTGCTTTGATTGCCATTGTCGGCTCATTAACGTTAATCCCATTGCTTAAAAAATATTAAATTTATCACTGTTAGAAAAGAAAACAGAAGGAGAATCACATGACTACCACCACTTTTGAAGGTTGGACAAGACCAGAAGGCGCTAGCTTAGAAGAATGGATGGGCGGACGCATCGCTCGCTTAGAAACACGCCGTTATGATTTTGATGCATTGAAATTTCAAGCCGATTTTGACCCTAAATACCGCCGCGCCCAAATGCGCTATATGGGCACAGGGGCAACAGGGGTTAGCAGTGACAACAATACAGTACAGGCTGAACATTTCACCTTCTCAACCATGGTTTTGCCTGCTCAATGTGAAGGCCCATTGCATGTTCATGACGACGTAGAAGAAGTGTTTTTTATGTTGCGAGGTTCAATTGAATTGTTTATTGAAGACAAGGGGGAGAAGTTTTCAACCGTCTTAAAAGAACGCGATTTGATTTCGGTGCCACCTGGTATTTACCGTGGCTTATTTAACCCAACACAAGAAGATGCATTGATGTGCGTGATGTTAGGAACACCAAAGCCACAGATTCCAACATACCCTGCAGATCATCCATTGTCGCAAATTAAACGCACGTAACCGTTATTCGCATTAAGGGCCGATTATGTCTACATTGATTAAAAAATTTTCAACTGCCAGTGGCATTGAATATATGGATACTCAAGCAAAAGGTGGTGTCTTTGTTTTATTACATGGCATCAGCTCTGGTGCTGAGTCATGGGTAAAACAATTTAATGAATTGGGTGACGAATATCGGCTCATTGCTTGGAATGCACCTGGTTATGGGGGCAGTCGCTTACTGACAAACCCAGAGCCCAGCGCCAAAGAATATGCCAATCAGCTGCATTTGTTATTGGCTGAATTGGGGGTAAAAAGCATCACCATCGTGGGGCATTCGTTGGGTGCCATGATTGCCAGTGCTTATGCAGCTTTGTATCCCGATGAGGTTGAGCATGTAATCTTGGTGTGTGCAGCACAAGGCTATGCATTTGCTGATGAATTAACCAAGCAAGATGTTGCACAAAAAAGACCCAAGTTGCTAGCAAAATTAGGCTATTTAGCGATGGCAGAGGATCGCGGGCCGTTTTTATTGCACATCAATAACAATGAAAACATGGCCATTTTAAAACAGGTAATGCAAGGACTGAGTGTTGAGGGTTTTCAGCAAACTTCTTATTTATTGGCATATGACAGCATAGAAAATTACTTAGCAAGCATTTCATGCGCGATTGATTTGGCCTATGGCTGTGAAGATGTGATTACACCACCCAAAGGCATGTTTGCCCTAAATGAAAAGTTTTCTCAGCTAAAACTGCATGCTATCGAAGATGCAGGGCATCTGGCTTATATCGACCAACCCCAAGCATTTGCCAAAATACTTTTTAATCAAGATAACAATAATAATAGGAGTAAGTCATGAGCTTTCAAATTGAAAATAAGGTTGCTGTCGTTACCGGAGGCTCTTCGGGCATCGGTTTAAAAACAGTGACATTGCTATTGCAAGCGGGTGCGAAAGTGGCATGGTGTGGACGCAATGTAGACAGACTACAAGATTCATATCAGCAGCTTTCACAACAGTTTGATACGCAAAACATGCTGATTCAAGTTTGCGATATTTTAAATCAGGCGTCTGTGACTGCTTTTTTCAAAACCATTGAAGCTCAATTTGGGCATGTTGATATGTTGATTAACAATGCAGGCCAAGGCATGGTTGCAGATTTTTCGCACACCGAAGACGAGGATTGGATCAGTGAAGTGAATTTGAAATACTTCAGTGTTCTGAATCCCATTAAGGCTGCCTTACCTTTATTAAAGCAATCAAGCTGCCCATCCATTACCAATGTGAACTCATTACTGGCGTTAAAACCAGAAAAACACATGATTGCCACGTCTGCAGCACGAGCTGGATTGTTGAATTTAACCAAGAATTTATCCAATGAGTTTGCTGATTTGGGCATTCGGGTGAACTCTATTTTGATTGGCATGGTGGAGTCTGGCCAATGGCGTCGCCGTTTTGAGTCGCGCTCGGATACCAGCAAAAGCTGGGAAGCATGGCTTGCAGGCATTGCCCAAGAAAGAGGCATTCCCATGGGGCGATTGGGCAAACCAGAAGAAGCTGCCAATGCACTTGTTTTTCTGGCTTCCCCCTTGGCGTCATACACAACGGGCTCTGCCATCGATGTTTCTGGTGGCTTTAATAAATTAATTTAAATGGTGAGATGACTGATGAAAAAAATCATGTTTATTGGTTACGGTGCCATGGCAAAGACCGTTGAAAAGCTTTTACCCACTGGTACACAATTATCTTGGTTATTGGTTACACCGCAAAGTGTTGCAACAATTCAAGCTGAGGTTGGGGAAAGCATCCAAGTGATTAGCAGTGTGGAAGATGTGATTGGGGAGCCTGACTTGGTTGTCGAAATGTCAGGTCAAAACGGGCTTAAGGCTCATGCATTTTCAGTATTGGAAAAAGCATGGAATTTAGGTGTGGTATCGGTAGGTGCTTTTGCGGACGATGATTTTTATCAAGCAGCACAAAAAGCAGCACAAGATTCAGGTTGCCAGATTTTTATACTATCGGGTGCTGTGGCTGGAATGGATGGAATGGTCGCAGCCAAAGCACTGGGTTTGAATAAAGTGGTTTACCAAGGCTGTAAAAAACCAAACAGTTGGGCTGGCAGCTATGCAGAACAATTGGTTGATTTGAAGAATTTAACCGAAAAAACAGTGTTCTTTACGGGAACCGCGCGCGAGGCAGCTACGTTATTTCCTGCCAATGCCAATGTGGCAGCAACAATTGCCTTAGCAGGGGTTGGTATGGACAAGACCCAAGTGGAATTAATCGCCGACCCTGATATTCGCCGCAATCAACACATGATTCATGTTGAAGGTGAATTTGGTGAAATGCAGTTAACCATGTCTGGGATTCCATTGGCAAGCAATCCAAAGACATCGACGTTAGCAGCATTAAGCGTTGTGCGATTGTGTCAACAATTGGCATCAGCAGTTGTGATTTAGAAAATTGATAAGAAAAAATCAAAGGGGAAATCAGATGGAAGCATTGTTTTTAGCTGGCGAATGGAAAATAGGCCGCGGTACACCCGCTCAGAGTTTTTTTCCCGCCGACAATAGCCTGAATGCCGAATTCTCAACAGCCAGTGTTGAGGATGTGAACGAAGCGATTGAAAAAGCCCATGCTGCTTGGCAGCAAAGCGACTGGCGTAATTTGGTGCCAACACAGCGCGCAGCTATTTTATTTAAAGTGGCTGATTTATTAGAGAAAAACAAAGACACATTAGCCGCATTACAAACCCGTGATAATGGCAAGCCATTATCCGAAACAGCAGCCTTGGTTGCCAGCGCAATTGCGACAACACGGTATATCGCATCAAGTTTGGAGACGATGG